>WTHH01000366.1 GCA_011523195.1 Verrucomicrobiales bacterium | reverse complement strand
GTCCATAGTTGCCTCGCTGTTGGCATCGAAAAAGGAACCGGAAGAGACTGGGACGAATGCCGATGGACAATAAATCCAAGCGCTTGGCCAAGCGCGAGTGAACAATTTTTAGTCTATGAACAACAAAACTAACAAACTGAACCGGATAATGAGGAGGGTCCGGATTCCGGCGTGAAATATCGCTGGAGCCTCGCACCTTCACAACCGCTGTTAACCGGCCAACTCATTCGAGAGCTGCCGCTGTCGCCACTACTGGCGCAATGTCTCGTCAACCGGGGTGTTGCTAACAAGGCGGAAGTCAGCGAGTTCCTGAACCCCAGGCTCAAGCTGTTGGCCGACCCATTTCTTATTCCAAATATGGAAGCCGCCATCGAGCGGCTTTGGAAGGCACGAAGTAACAACGAGCGGTTGTTGATTTATGGCGACTACGACGTGGACGGCATCAGCTCCACCGCACTGCTAGTGGAGGTGTTGACCGGACTCGGCTGGAACGCGCAGCCGTATCTTCCTGGCCGATTTGACGATGGCTATGGGCTCAGCCCTGTTTCGCTGGAGAAATGCCTCGATCAGTTCGATGTCGATGTCGTGCTCGCGGTCGATTGCGGCTCGACCGCCGTGGAAGCCATCGATTTTCTCAACGAGAAAAAAATCGACGTCCTCGTCCTCGACCACCATCAGGTCAGCGTCCCCCCGCCCAACCCGGTGGCGATGGTCAATCCGCAGCTCAGCGACGATTACCCCAACTTTCAGGAGTTGTGCTCCGTCGGTCTCGCCTTCAAGCTCGCCCATGCCATCGTCAAGCGCGGGCGACAGGAAGGGCTGCAAAACGAGCGTGACCTCGACCTCAAGCAATACCTCGACCTGGTCGCGCTTGGCACCGTGGCCGACCTCGTGCCGTTGACCGGCGAAAACCGAAAACTCCTCCGCGCCGGGCTCGACCAACTCAGTGAAACCACACGACCGGGACTCGTCGCACTGAAAAAAATCGCTAACGTCAGCCAGCCGGTGAGCGTGTTCAACGTCGGCTTTCACCTCGGTCCGCGCCTCAACGCCGCCGGTCGAATGGAAAACCCGGCCGCCTCGCTGAACCTTCTTCTGTCCAATGACAGTATCGAAGCCGAGAAAAACGCCAACCTGCTGGACGGCTACAACCGGGAACGCCAGAAAATCGAACGGGACATTTCCACCCAGGCCGTTAACAGCATCCGAGAACGGTTCAACCCGGAAAAGGATTTCGTCATCGTCGAGGGCAACATGGAATGGCATCTCGGCGTGATTGGCATTGTGGCCTCGCGGGTCATGCGCGAATTTTACCGGCCTACATTCATCCTCGCGAGTGACGGCGATGGGTGGAAAGGCTCGGCCCGCAGCATCGAGGGCTTCGACCTCGCCGAGGCCATGCGCGGCTGCGACGACCTGCTCAACGACCACGGGGGCCACGCGATGGCTGCCGGCGTCTCTGTCAAGCCGGGCCGACTCGACGCCTTTCGTGAGCGGATCAACGAGATTGCCAGCAAGATCATCACTGCCGACATGTTCCAGCCCCCGCTGAAACTCGACGCCGAGACTGACCTGTCCGAGATGACCCTCGTCCGTGTGGAGGAAATGGGACAACTCGAACCACTTGGCCAAGGGAACCCAGAGATTCAATTGCTCATTCCCGACCTCAACCTGTCCAGCCCCGTGTACCGCATGGGCAAGGACCGGCAACACGCGAAATTCTGGGTCACCGACGAGCGCGGCTCCTGTGAAGTCATCGGGTGGAACCTGAAGCCGGAGGACGAACCCAAGGACCAATTCGACCTCGCCGTGGCCCCCCAGGTTAACGACTTCAACGGCCACCGCTCCGTCCAGCTAAAGCTGATCGACTGGCGCCCTGCCCAAGACTGACCCCGCTTGGTCAAGCGTTAGACCTCGAGCGTGGCCATTCGACGAATTCCGGCCCGGAACGGCAGCCAACCAAGCAGAAATGACACACCGAGGAACAGCACCCATCCCGCCCAAAAAGCCATCGTCGAACTACCACCGAAGGCCCAGCGCGAAGTCATTGCCATCAGCGTCACCATCCCCACGATGTAAAGAAAACTCAGCACGAGACAGAGCGTGCCGCCGAAGCCGCTGACGATCTTGCTCGGGTTTTCCTCGCGAAAATTGGGGTACACCGCGCCCAGACCGACTGCCAGCGCGTTCAGCGTGAACGACATCACGCCAACCGTGACGGTGAAGTAAATTATCCGGTCAATTGACACCGAGAGCATCGCGCACGATGTGCCAACGAGGATCATCGTCACCGTCATCGATACGGCTGTGGAAAAGAGGAACTTGGTCAGCAACACCCGCCGCATCCCCAGCGGTGCCATTCCCACAATCCAGACCCGTTTTCCCTCCAGCGAAATTTGCGGAAAAACAAACCGCGTGGTCAATGTCGCGAGATTCAGCGCACACGCGCCAAGGTTTAGGTACGAGGTGAGATCGATCCAAAAATCACTCGTCAGCCGATGCGAGAAATACCGCAGATTCATGATGTAGGCCACCAGCAGGCCAAGCAGAATGAGCGATTGCCCCCACTGGGTGGTATCGCGCCAAAACGTGCGGATGTCCTTGACGATCAACGCCCGGGAATCCGCCCTGCCCCACCAAAACCACTTGGCCAAGAGATCGAGCAGCTTGGGCTTGAATGCCACTTGGCCAAGCGCTCGGCTTGCGCCGGATCCACATTTCCAGAATTTCCACCCCCCGCCTCCGCCCCGGCTGTTCACCGCCGAGAGCGATGCGAAAAACAGACCGCCCGACTTGGTCGCCGCGAGGTAACCGAAAAACAGCGTGTGACTGAGCAGAACCAGCCCGAAGAAAAACGTTCCCATCACAGCGCCCTCCACCCAAAGTGTGAGCCCGCTCGACACCCAGAAACTGGGCAGGTACGGAAACAGCGAAAACCGCGTTCGCGCCAGCAGGCGATCGACCACGTCCAGTACACGGGTCTCGAGCATTTCATCGGTCACGGTCTCCGGTTGCAACCAAGAGCTGATCGACACGATCACAAGCACGACCACCAGCATCGCCGCGATCTGGAACGCAAGCCGATCCAGCCAACGCGCCAGGCCCAGTGCCGCCCAACTTCCCAGCACACCCGGCAGCACAACGAACAGAGCCACAAACACCGGCGTCACGAGATAAAAATGCCAAGGCGCATTGTGTGTTGTTCCGTAGGCGATCACCAGTGGCGCAATCAAAAACAGGAACGCCCATGAGGCAAGAATGCCGGACTCGAAAATTTTCCAGCGATAAACCACCTTGTGCGGCACCGGCAGCGTGAGAAGAAAATGCGTCTCCCGATTGCGAAACAAATTGGTGAAGTTGATGATAACATTGCTCAGCAGAAGCAGCAAAAATAGAAAAGCGAACAACAGGAACATCATCCGCTCGATCAACACCGATCCCAGTCCTGGAAAACTCGAGGTAAATTGCAGGCCCTTGTGAAACAGGCCGAACGCCAGCCACGCGTACCCCACGACAAACAACCCCATGAGGAAGGCGTGCAGCCGAGACTGCGACACCGCCAGCTTCAGGCGACGCCAGCTTTGTGTTCGGTTGACACCCGCCAACAAGCGCCAGTAAGGGATGGGACGTGACTCATCCATCGGCGTTTAGAGTCAACGAAAGGAAGATCGACTCGAGCTTGTTGTCGCGGTTGGTCGCCTGCAGTTCCTCATGGGAACCCACCGCCGCCAGTTTGCCGTGGTTCATGATGCCGATCCGGTCCGCCATCTCCTCGGCCACACTCAACTGGTGGGTGGAGACGAACACCGTCATCCCCTCGTCGGCACGCTCGCGCAGGATGTCCTTGAGCACGCGGGCGTGGTGTGGGTCCAGCCCCACCATCGGCTCGTCGAGCACGAACACCTCCGGCGCGTGCATCAGTGCCGAGACGATCGCCACGCGCTGCTTGGTCCCGTGCGACAGTCCCTCGATCGACTTGGACAAAAACTCTCCAAGGCTGAACCGCTCGGCCAACACCTTCGCCTCGCACTGAATCGCTGCCTCCTCCATACCGAACAACTGGCCTGTGAACCGGAAAAACTCGGTGGGCGTCAGCTTGTCGTACAGGAACGGGAAATCCGGGACGTAAGCCATGCGCTTGCGCGCCTCAAGCGGGTTGGCCTCGGTATCAATGCCGCAAATCCGCACCCGGCCTCTCGTCGCCTTCATTAGGCCGGACATCACCTTGATCGTGGTGGTTTTGCCGGCGGCGTTCGGGCCGAGGATGACAAAAAACTCCCCCTTCGGAACGGTCAGGCTGATGTTGTCCACCGCCGTCAAATCGCCAAAGCACTTGGTTAACCCTTCAATCTCAATCATGGCTCTTTTGGTTTTCGGAGCGGGATGCTCTCATTGTCCATCACCAACTGCCCCGGGAACTGCACCTGCAAAATCTCCCCCACCCGGCTCACCCGAACGGTGATCTGACGCTCGCCCGGCAGCTTGAATTCCAGCCGGTAAATCCGCACGCGCGTGCTGCCAAGGCGCATGGCATCGTTGTAGGCATCCCACTCGATGCCAAGCGACAACGGGCCAACCCTGCCACCGGGTTGCGCTTGGCCAAGCGGCGGGAGCATCGGCTTAATTAACGGGCCAAGCGTGGGGCCGGCAAACTGATCCACCAACGCCGCCGGGTTGTGCATCTCCTCGAAAGATGTCGAGCGCTCCCATTGGCCAAGCGCTCCCTCGTACTTCACATCGAGCAGTAGGTTGGTTCTGATGGATTGAAACTCCCAGACGTTCTTCGACGTGTCCAGGGTAGCGTGCAGGTTTTGCCAATTCAGGTCCGAGTCCAGCCCGGTGCGCAGTGTGAAACGCAGCTTGCTCTGCAACGGTTTCACATCCACCCGGCCGTCGACGGCAAGTGTGTAGCCATTGATCGATTCCACACGACCAATCGGCTGGTTGGTGCCGCGAAAATAGATTTCATCCGGGATGATCTCCCAGCGGACGAAGCCAAGCGACTTTCCGTTTTGAAAAACCTGAAGACTGGAGGCGTCGGGAGCGTTGAAAATCTTTTCGATGACCACCTCGCGGGAAACGCGACTGCCGTGGCTGGCGTCCCCGTACTCTGCCCGCCAGAGCAGGACGTTCATGGTCGCCCAGAACAGGAGCAGTACCGGAAAGACCAACCGACGCACGGGAAGATGGGATCAGTTGCGCTTGGCGGGAATGTAGACGGTCACGCCCGGCTTGAGATCGCGCGAGTTGCGCATCAACCGGGGGTTGGCCGCCTTCAACTGCGCGAACGGAATGCCGTACCGGCGGGCCACCGCGTACAGACTCTCACCCTGCTGGAGTTTGTGGGTGCGGCCGCTGTTTCCAGCCGGAGTCGCAGAGGGATAGCTTGGGCGCGTCGGGATTCCGGCAGAGGGACTGCGTGCCCCTGCACCCGGCACCGGCGGCAACGTGCCGGGAAGGGGCGGCTCAGGCGTGGCAACGGCGATGTTGGCCGTCTCGCTCCCAACCTGGTTCAGGCGCCCCCGCATCATTTCCACCTGTCCCTTGAGGCTACTGTTTTCCGCATTAGCCTTGGCCAACTGCGTTCGCAGGGAATGAATGGCGTTGATCTCGGATGGCGGGATCGGAGCCATCGCGATGTCCTTGGCGATCTCCTTTTTGCAGACCTTGACGAAACCGTCGATGTTGTCCGCGTGTTTCGAGTCCGGCTGCAGGGCGATATGGCGGTTGAAATGATAACAGGCAGCCACGTAGTCGGTCTTTTCGCCACTGCTCGGGGAGTAGAAAATCAGGGCCAACTCGAAGTGGGCAGCGGCGTTGGCAGGATTATTTGCGATCGCCTGCTCGAAGGAGAGAATGGCCCCTGCAAGATCCTTGCGGGCGAGGCGATTCTTGCCACGGGCGAAATCGGGGTCGTCCTCATGGCTGACGCTGCTACCGCTAGCGGGGTCGCAACCCGTCGCAAGCACGACCAGTGAGGCCATCGCCAACACCCGTCCCAAGCCGGACCATAAATTCATCGCACGAACTGTAAACAGGCTTTTGCTGCAAAGGCAACCTCTGTTCACGGCAAAACGCTTTTTCTTCGGGCGGGATAGCACTACACTCCCGTCGTGACTCGCGCAGAAAAGAGGGAAACACTGAAGCGACAACCGAGAATGGACTTGGGATGGATCGGCATCCTGATGATCGCCTTTTCCATCCTCTACCTGCTCTCCCTCCTGAGCTTCGATCCCAACGAGCCCCGACTGAATTCCTCCGACTCGGACGTCGGATACAACAATATGATTGGGCCGGTGGGTGCCCATCTTTCCAACATCTCATTCATCGCCATCGGGTTTGCATCCTACATGATGCCGTTGATATTTCTGCTGTTTGGGCTGGCCTTCATCCATCCATTTTTCTCCTATCTTCGAAACTCCTGGAAGGAACCTGTTGCAGCGATCGTCTACACGCTGGCCCTGATGGGGTTGTTGCAGGAACTGGACACCAACTTCGGACTCGATTTTTGGGCACCCAAACTTCAGCTCGGCGGTGTGATCGCCCAAAAACTCATCTACCCGGCATTTCAAACCTTCGGAACAACCGGTGCCATCATCATCTACTCTGCACTGTTACTGGCTAGCCTGTACTACCTGACCAACATTCAGCCTCTCGAGCTTTGGGCGCGACTCGTTGACTTTTGGGAGGACTGGCAGGATCGCAGGGCCAATGCCTCCTTCGCCGCCGACGCATCCAGTGCGCCGAGTGAGAAAAAACTCAAGCGCAAGGCCAAGCGCCTCGACAAGGCTCTGGACAAACAAAAGAAAGCCATCGAGAAGGAAATCGAAAAAACCACCGATGAACTCGAGACCGCCCAAGGGCTCGGAGCCGATCTCAAGCCGGTGCCCGAACCCACTATCCGCGACCTCAGCGTGGCAGCACACAAACCTCCCGAGCCTGAGGCCCCAAAAGACCCCAACGAGGTTGAGATGGGCGAGGTAATCTCCGCCGACGAGGTCAAGGCATCAGCCGATACTGGCGAAGACGAAGCCAAGGAGGCCAAGGAAGAGAAAAAGGATTCCACTGCCAAGGCAGATGACAAGGCCCCGGAAACGGTGGAGGAC
>WTHH01000370.1 GCA_011523195.1 Verrucomicrobiales bacterium | reverse complement strand
ACGGCGCTGAAACCAAGGTGGTTCGCTACGAATCAAAAGACGGCAAAGTCGTGACCGAACTATGGGAAGTTGTGGACGGAGGCCATGTCACCCCGCCGAGGAGCGCCGCCCGCGAGCGAATCATCAAGTGGATGCTAGCTCGTTCGAAGTAACCCCCAAACCAGCCAAGCGCTTAGCCAAGCGGCAACTAAAATCGCGAACCGGGCGCACGCCAATCGGTTAGAAGTTTTAAGCGGTGGCGGTGCTATGCTCTGCCACCGCAGTCCGGAATTAGTCCCACTGGTTTTGGGCGCGGTGACGGAGGGCGTGGTCGGCGAGGACCAGCGCGGTCATGGCCTCGACCATTGGCACGGCTCGTGGTAGGACGCAGGGGTCGTGGCGGCCCCGGCCTCGGAGGGTGGTGTTTTTCAGGTTTTCGTCGATGGTGTCCTGCTCGTGCATGACTGTGGCTACTGGCTTGAAGGCGACTCGAAAATGTACTGTTTCGCCGTTGGAGATTCCGCCCTGAACGCCGCCGGAGTCGTTTTTGGTTGTTTGCACCTTGCCGCGGCGGGCTCGGATCGGGTCGTTGTGCTCGGTGCCGTTCAGGAGTGTGCCGGCAAAACCGGAGCCGACCTCAAAACCTTTTGAGGCGGGGAGACTCAGCATGGCCTTGGCCAGGTCGGCCTCGAGCCGGTCGAACACCGGGTCGCCCCAGCCGACTGGTAGTCCGCGCGCCACTCCCTCGATGATCCCGCCGACTGTGTCGCCCGCTTTTCGGGTGCGGTCGATGAGCCGGATCATTTTGTCGGCAACGGCCGGGTCGGGACAGCGGACGATGTTTGACTCGACATCGCGGAGTTTCACTTTGTCCGGGTTGATGTCGGCGACGATTTTCTGAACCTGTTTCACGTACGACAACACCTCGACTCCGAAGCGTTGCTTGAGCAGTTTTTTTGCGACGGCACCGGCGGACACCCGGCCGATTGTTTCGCGGGCGCTGGAGCGTCCGCCGCCCTGCCAGTTTCGGAAGCCAAATTTTTGCTGGTAGGTGAAATCGGCGTGTGAGGGGCGGAACTTGGTTCTCATCTCCGAGTACGCCTCGGGCCGATGGTCCTTGTTGTGAACCATCATGAGGATCGGTGTGCCGAGGGTTTTGCCCTCGAATGTGCCGGAGAGGATGCTGACCCGATCGGCCTCGTCGCGGGGGGTGACGATCTTGGACTGGCCCGGCCGGCGGCGGTCGAGATCCGGCTGGATGTCGGATTCGTCCAACTCCAGTTGAGGCGGGCAGCCGTCGAGCACGACACCGACTCCGCCGCCGTGGGACTCGCCCCAGGTGGTGATTCGAAACAGGTGGCCAAAGGTGTTTGGCATGGGCCGATTGTGCGGGAAAACGCGCCGCGAGGCAAATCGCCCAAAAATGAACTGGCAGGCGGGGGAATCTTCGGCCAGAGTTACCTCGTGCATGTCATCCGGAAAATTACTGATGCCCGAAGTCATTTGGTGGCGTCGGTATTATTTGTGATTGGCGGCGGCGGTGTTGCCGTGGCTGAGGAATCTGTGCTGGGTCATTGGCTCTTCGCGCCAGATCGATTGGAGGGGAAAGTTGTCAGTGCTGTCGTCGGGGCGGATGCCGTCGCGGAGGGACTGGGTCGCTCGGTGACGTTTGCCGATACGCCGTCACCGGCACACGTGCAGCTCACCGGGAACGGCTCGCGACTGGAGGTGACATCGGATATTTCCTCGGTCGATATGCCCAAGCGGGACATGACTCTCGAGGCATGGGTGCGCGTCGACAAGGCGATGCAGTGGGGCGGGATCATCGGAGCGCTGCAGGACAATGGCACCTATGAGAAGGGCTGGCTGCTTGGGTTTCGTGGGAGCAGTTTCTGTTTCGCGTTGAACACCAAGGGCAGCGACAAGTTGACCTATCTGACGGCGCCTACGGCGTTTGAGCACGGCCGCTGGTATCATCTTGCCGGTACGTACGATGGCACAACACAGCGGTTGTTCGTGGATGGCAAACAGGTGGCGCAGGCGACCGAGCAGAGCGGGGCGATCGTTTATCCCCCGAAAACATGGCTGGAGATTGGCGCGTATCACGATGACGACGAGCACTTCATGATGAACGGCCGGCTGCATGAGGTGCGTGTGCTTGGCCAGACGCTGTCGGCGGAGGCGTTGAGTGCGCGGCATTTGGCCAAGCGCGAACTGTTTCCGGAACCAGTAAAACCGGCGGAGCCGCTGGTCATCGCGTTCGGGCCTTTTGTGGACTGGGTGGATCGCTCGACGGCGACCATCACTTGGGAGGTCGATCAACCCATGCAGGGGCAACTTCGCTGGTCGATGCCAAGCGGGCAGTCTGCGATGTTGAAAACAGACCGCTTGGCCAAGCGCCACACCGTCAAGGTTACCGACCTTGTACGCGAAGGGGAGTACACGTACCAGATCCTCTCCGATGACCCGGAACTTAAAAGTAAGACGTACAAGTTTGATTCCTCGTTTTATTATAGGCTGCCGAGGGTGACGCTTGGCCAAGCGGAGACCACCGATGCCGGCCGCGTGCGAAACGCCGTAAAACAAATGCTAGACTTAGCCAAGGGGCGGGCCGGTTACTGCCTCGTGCTCGGGGGAGTCGATGGCAGTCTTGCGTTGGAGTTGGTTCGGCAATCCGATTTTCAGGTGATTGTACTCGACGACCGGCCGGAGGTGATCCGTAACGTCCGCAGCAATCTCGATGCAGCCGGCGTCTACGGTGCCCGCGCCACGGCCAAGCTGGGCAAGCTCAGCGACAAGACTTTCGGGCCAATGCTGTTCAACCTGATCGTGTCGGAGCTGCATTTGCTTGGCGGGCAGTTGCCGGTGGATTCGGCGGCGGATGCCTTTCGCAGCCTTGCCCCGGCGGGGGGCACGCTGGTGCTGGGGCAGTCGGGAGATTTTGCCTCGGCACAAAATTGGTTCGGAAAAGTGGACGCCCGGACGATTCGCGACGGCAAGAATGAACCGGTCTGGCAGGTCAGCCAGCGGCCGGCACTGGCCGGCGCTGGGGACTGGACTCATCAATACGGCAACGCGCAAAACACTTCCTGCAGCGACGACGAACTGGTCAAGGGCGAGATGGGAGTCAAGTGGTGGGGCGAACCGGGGCCACGCCCGATGCCGGATCGTGGGCCGAGAAATCCCGCCCCGCTTTCGGCCGGGGGGCGGCTGTATATTCAGGGAGACCGCATGTTGTTTGGTCTCGATGCCTACAACGGGACGGTGCTGTGGAGTCAATCCAGCCCGGAAATGCGCCGCGCAAACATCCCTCGTGACAGCAGCAACATGGTTGCCGACAAACTCGCCCTCTACGTTGCCCAGGGACGGTACTGTATCCACTACGACGGTCAAACCGGCCAGCGTGCGCGCCGTTATGCCGTGCCGGAAGCAGACACCGGTAAACATCATTGGTCGTTCCTCGCAGTGGAGGGCTCGACGCTTGTGGGCAGTCGCGTGAACAAGGGGACACTCTATCTTGGCGACGACGGTGAGTGGTTTGAGGATTTCAAGCCGAGTGACATCAGTCGAGTCACCAGTGACCGGTTGTTCGGCGTGGACACCGCCACTGGCAAAACCCGATGGGAATACAGTGGAGGGGCGATCATCAACTCCACGATCACCATCGGTGAGGACGTGATTTATTTTATAGAGAGCACCGCAGAGGAAGCGCGAGCCAAGGCCGGCACAATTCAGACCATCGGGCAGCTTACCCATCAAAAACTTGTCGCGTTGGACTTGAACTCCGGCCAGAGACAGTGGGAGCGGGATCATGATTTTTCCAAGCTCCAGTTCATGACATACCTCGTCTATGCGGACGACATGCTGATCGCCACCGGCACGGACAAGGACAAGAACTACCACACTTACGCACTGGCGGCATCGCGGCGCGTCACGAAAACCGAGGACGGCGACTCGTCCATCCTTCCACCGGGCAGTCTTCTTTGGGAGGATCACCACAAGGAAGGGAAGGGCCACCACAGCGGACACCTGCAGCACCCGGTGATCGTAGGGGATACATTTTACTCTGATCAATGGGCGTTTGACTTGAAGAGCGGCAAGCAGATTCGTGACGACCTCCCGGAGCGGCGTGGCTGCGGTACCATGTCCGCGAGCCGGCATAGCATGTTCTTTCGCCATTACTTTCATGGGATGTGGAATCTTGATACCAACAAGCGCACGCAGTTCGATGGCATCCGCAGCGGGTGTTGGCTGGGCTTGATTCCGGCCGGGGGGATGCTGCTTGCCCCGGAGACGAGTGCGGGTTGTTCATGCACGCACTCGATCCAAACCTCGGTCGGCTATTTGCCGAGGTCGCTTGAGTAGTTTTTGGGCTACCAAAAATTCTTCAAAAAAAATCAATAAAAGGGTTGACGGCCTGAGAGAATTCTATATTTTACCCCGCGTTCCGCACGGTGTGGGCTCGCAAGCGCTGTCGTGGATATCTACTAAGTCTAACATTGCTAGCTCGAATTATCCCCGGGGGGATTGAAGGTTTCTTCAACCTTGTCCCCCCGGATTCTTTTTTTTAGGGCCAGATTTTTGATGCCCCTTTTTTCAAAATCAGGCCAAAACCGGTTGCAAAAACAGCAGTAAACGCTAGGTTTTCGCAATTACGTGGGGCTGAAGTTTTTCCATATCCGTTTTAGATTGGGCCTGTTGCTTGGCTTTCTTCCGGTTATTGGGCCGCTGGCTTCGGATGCGTCGGACGGCCACTGGGCATACGAGAGACCGGTGCGGCCGGAATTGCCGCGCTTGGCCAAGCGGGAGTCGCAGGGCAGTCCCGTGGATCATTTCATACAGGATCGTCTGGCCAAGGCCGGTCTCGAGTATTCTCGCTTGGCCAAGCCGGAACGCCAGTTGCGCCGGTTATACCTCGATTTTGTTGGTCGCCCTCCGCAGCCGGGAGAAGGGCTGCCGTTCCTCGCCAACCCGACATCCCGCGAATATGAGCGACTGGTGGACCGACTGTTGGCCAGTCCGCAGTATGGGGAAAAATGGGCGCGCCGCTGGCTGGACCTCGCGCGGTATGCCGACTCCAACGGCTTTCAGGCAGATCAATTACGGGATAGCTGGGCGTATCGTGACTGGGTGATTGAGGCGTTCAACTCCGGCATGCCGTTTGACCAGTTCGCCATCGAGCAATTGGCCGGGGATCTTTTACCCGGGGCAACCCTCACCCAGAAGATCGCTACCGGTTTTCACCGGACACCCACCTGCAACGTCGAGGCTGGGGTGCATCCCGAGTCGAATCGTGTCAATCAGGTCATCGACCGGGTGAACACCACCGGAACAGTGTTCCTCGGTACGACTCTTGAGTGTGCGCAGTGCCACGATCACAAGTACGACCCGATCTCGATGAAGGAGTATTATGAGTTGTTTGCCTTTTTCAACAACACGCCGCTTGAGGTGAAGAATACCAGCGGGGTGACATGGGATTTCTATGGCCCGAAATTGGACCTGCCACTGAGTCGGGCGAAGGCGGCCAAGCGGGCGAAGTTGGCGCATGAGATGAAAGCTCGGGAGGACGAAAAGAAAAGCATCCAGCGCTCGCTTGCCGTTGAGCAAAAAGATTGGGAAGCGATTGTCTTTGAGAAATTGAAAACAGCACCGCAGTGGACAGCGCTTGAGATTGAAAAATTCGAGGCCACCGGCGGGGCGAGCCACACGATTAAGGATGACCGTAGCGTGCTGGTGCACGGTAGGAATCCGGACAAGTCCACCTACACGATCCGGGTCAAGCCTGATGGAGTGCAACAAATTAGTGCCATTCGGCTGGAGACTTTGCTGGACGATTCGATGCAAAAGAGGGGGCCGGGCAGGAATTTTGACGTCCCGGAAAACCCGAATTTTGTGCTTAACGAATTTTCGTTAAAGGTGAACGGAGAGAAGATTGCTTTTTCAGGGGCGACCGCCTCGTTTTCACAGGCGAAATACAATGTCGCGGGAGCGATTGACAGCAACGCCAAAACCGCCTGGGCGGTGAACCCAGAGTTTGGCAGGCCGCATGAGGCGGTGTTCCTGCTGAAAAACGAGTTGTTGGTCAAGGAGGTTAGCCTGCTTGAATTCCAGTTGGTGCAGCATCATGGTGGCGGGCGCACGATCGGCCGGTTGCGCTTGTCGGTGGTGGATGTTGACCCCGCTAAGTTGAGTCTGCCGTCCGATGTACAGACTATTCTGCTGGCTGAAAAACGGACTAATGAACAGTCTAAGCGTCTGGCTGGGTACTATGCATCGCAGCATCCGAGGTTGAAGGAACTCGACCAGCGCTTGGCCAAGCTGAAGTCTGAGCGCGATGCCATCCGCCCCGACTCGACTCTGGTCATGAGCGAAATGGGGGGTGCGCGGGAAACGCGGGTCATGTTGCGCGGGGATTACCTGAACACCGGCGAGGCGGTATCCTCCGGTACGCCGGCGGTACTGCATTCATTCGATGATCGTCTGCCGGGCAACCGGCTGGGCTTGGCCAAGTGGCTGGTCGCACCGGAAAATCCGCTGATGTCCCGCGTTGCGGTGAACCGTTGGTGGGCGTCGTTCATGGGGCAGGGCATCGTGTCGACGCAGGAGGATTTCGGAACACAGGGCGAGGCCCCGACGCACCCCGGTCTGCTGGATTGGCTGGCGGTTGAACTGGTCGAGAGCGGTTGGTCGATGAAACACATTCACAAGCTGATCGTGATGAGCCACGCCTATCGGCAGTCGTCGGTCGTCTCCAACAAGCATTTGCAGAAAGACCCGGCGAACAAGTTGTACGCCAGGGCACCCCGAGTGCGGATGAGTGCAGAGATGATCCGGGACTCGGCACTGGCGACGAGTGGATTGCTTGAGGGCAGAATGTTTGGGCCGCCAATTTATCCGCCGCAGCCGGATGGTATTTGGCGCCATGTTGGCCGCAACGCACCCAAGTTTGTCCCTGCGACAAACGAGAACCGTTTCCGGCGCGGCGTATACGTCGTGTGGCGACGCGGTGCGCCGTATGCGAGTTTTGTAAATTTCGACGCCCCGGACCGTGGTGCCTGCGTGGTGGATCGTCCACGCACCAACACCCCGCTCCAAGCGCTGACACTGCTGAACGACCACGCCTATGTTGAGAT
>WTHH01000292.1 GCA_011523195.1 Verrucomicrobiales bacterium | reverse complement strand
ATACGCCGCAGCCGCCAAGACCCCGTGACGCGATGAACATTCACGAGATACTTTCCAGCCCTGCCGCGGCCGCCGAGCGCGAAGGCCCGTCAAACAAAATCGTATGGTCGAGCCGCGTGCGCCTTGCCCGAAACCTCGCCAACACGCCGTTCCCCGGCTGGGCGAAGAAATCGGTACGCGTCGAGACTTTCAAGCACATCCGCGACAACGTGCTACAGGTCGGGTCGATGAAGGACAGCTTCGACACCGGCATGGACAAGCTGACCACGCTCGACAAACAGATTCTCGTCGAGCGACATTTCATCAGCCGCGAACACGCCGCGAAAAACACCGGCAGCGGCCTCGTGCTCAGTCAGGACGAGAGCATCAGCGTGATGATCAACGAGGAGGATCACCTCCGCATGCAGGCGCTGCTGCCTGGGCTGCAAATCAGCAACGCCTGGACCACCATCGACCAGTTTGACACCCAACTCGAGCACGGCCTCGATTTTGCCTACTCGAAAAAACGCGGCTACCTCACCGCCTGCCCTACCAACCTGGGCACCGGCATTCGCGTGAGCGCGATGCTGCACCTGCCGGGGCTGGTGTTGAGCGAGCAGGTCAACCAGATCATCCAGGCCGTCAACAAGCTGGGCCTTGCCGTGCGTGGGCTTTACGGGGAAGGCACCGAGGCGCTGGGCAACGTCTTTCAGGTTTCCAACCAGATGACCCTCGGTGAGACCGAGAGCGACATCGTCGAGCGGCTCAACAAGGTGCTTCTGCAGATCGTTGACCACGAGCAAAACGCCCGCGTCAAGCTGATGGAAAGCAAACCGAAGATGGTCTACAACCACATCGGCCGCGCGTACGGCATCCTCGCCAACGCCCACTGCATCTCCTCCAAAGAGACAATGAACCTGCTTTCGCTACTGCGGCTTGGCATGGACATGGAGTTGTTCGCCGGCACCTCGCAGGCGTTGATCAATGAGTTGATTATCATCACCCAGCCGGCGCATCTGCAAAAAGCCAACGACGGCAAATTGTCCGCCGAGAAGCGCGACTTGCTGCGGGCGGACCTATTGCGGGAACGTCTCAAGGGCGTCGATCGGCCTGTTGTGCCGGACACAAAAACACTCGAGGACTCCCAAAATAAGGGGGAAAGCGAGTAAACCAAGCGCTTGGCCAAGCGGGTAAAGCGGCCATTCCCAAGCTGGACAAGACCGTGGCTTGGGTTCAAACTGGAGCGGGTTGTTATATGAGTGACGAATCAATGAACAATTTCACCCCGCGCGCCCAGCAGGTGCTGGCGTTGGCGCGGAAGGAGGCGGATCGGTTCAACCACAGTTTCGTGGGGACCGAGCATCTGCTGCTTGGCCTGATAAACCTTGGCCAGGGGGTTGCCGTAAATGTCCTGCAAAAGATGGGGCTCGATCTCGAGACCGTCCGGCTGGAGGTCGAGAAACAGGTCGGCACCGGCCCTGACCAAAAACTGGCCGGCAACATCCCCTATACCCCACGGGTGAAAAAAGTCCTCGAGCTTTCCAAAAAGGAAGCCAAGGCGCTGCACCACACTTACGTGGGCACCGAGCACATCCTGCTTGGCCTGCTGCGCGAGGGCGAAGGCGTGGCCGCTCGTGTGTTGAGGAATCTCGACATCGACATCGACCAGTGCCGACAGGAAATCCTGCACGAGCTGGATCCAAATTTTGAAGGCGACGACGAGGTGGCCGGGATGGAGGAGGAATCCGAAGGCGGCAAAAAACAGGTCAAGACCCCGGCTCTCAAGGCGTTCGGCCGCGACCTCACTGAGATCGCCAAGAAGGGCGAGATGGATCCGGTCATCGGCCGCTCCGAGGAAATCGAGCGGGTCATTCAGGTTCTCTGCCGCCGAACGAAAAACAACCCGGTGCTGCTGGGCGAGGCCGGCGTGGGCAAGACCGCCATCGTCGAGGGCCTGGCACAGGAGGTTGCCAAGGGGAACGTCCCCGAGATTTTGCGCGAAAAACGCGTCATCACCCTCGACCTCGCGTTGATGGTCGCCGGCACCAAGTACCGCGGTCAGTTCGAGGAACGCATCAAGGCCGTGATGGACGAGATTCGCCGAGCCAAGAACGTCATCCTTTTCATCGACGAGTTGCACACGATCGTTGGTGCCGGATCCGCCGAGGGCACGATGGACGCCTCCAACATCATCAAGCCGGCACTGAGCCGAGGCGAGATGCAGTGCGTCGGCGCCACCACCCTCAACGAGTATCGCAAGTACATCGAGAAGGACGCCGCCCTCGAGCGACGCTTCCAGTCCGTCAAGGTCGAGCCGCCCTCCATCGAGGATGCAATCGAGATTCTCAAGGGCCTTCGCGCCCGTTACGAGGATCATCACAAGATGGACCTCACCGACGACGCCGTCACTGCGGCCGTCAAACTTTCCGACCGCTACATCACAGGCCGTTTCCTGCCGGACAAGGCCATCGACATCATGGACGAGGCCGGAGCCCGTGCCCGCATCAAGGCCATGACCCGGCCACCCGAGGTCAAGAAACTCGAGGCCGACATCGAGGAAACCCGCGTCAAGAAGGAGGCCGCCATCAAGGAACAACAGTTCGAGACGGCCGCCTCCATGCGCGACGAGGAAAAGAAGGCCAAAGAGAAACTCGACTCCGTGCTCGAGGAATGGAAAAAGAGCAGCGAGGACGCCCGGGTGAAGGTGGACGAGGAGGACATCATGCACGTCGTCGCCAAGTGGACCGGCATCCCGTTGAAGCGCATGGAGCAGGGTGAAATCCAAAAACTGCTCGCGATGGAATCAGTCCTCTCCAAGCTCGTCATCGGACAAAGCGAGGCGGTGGAAACACTTTGCAAGGCGCTGCGCCGCAGCCGCGCCGACCTGAAAGACCCGGCCCGACCGATCGGCGCCTTCATGATGCTTGGCCCGACCGGCGTTGGCAAAACGCTCCTCGCCAAAAGCCTCGCAGTGAACATGTTCGGCGACAGCAAGGCACTCGTTCAACTCGACATGTCCGAGTACATGGAGAAGTTCAACGTCTCGCGGCTCGTCGGCTCACCTCCGGGCTACGTTGGTTACGAAGAAGGCGGCCAGCTCACCGAGAAAGTGCGTCGCAATCCCTACTCCGTCGTCCTTTTTGACGAGGTTGAGAAGGCGCACCCTGACGTTATGAACATGCTGCTTCAGATTCTCGAGGAGGGGAAACTGACCGACAGCTTCGGGCGACAGGTGGACTTCCGCAACACCATCATTTTGCTGACCTCCAACGTCGGTGCGGAACGGCTCCAGAAAGGTTCCGCGATGGGCTTCACCCCACCGGACGACGAGGAGGACTACGCCCGCATGAAGGAAAACCTGACCGAGGAAGCCAAGAAGGTTTTCCGGCCGGAATTCCTCAATAGATTCGATGACATTCTTGTGTTCCGCTCGCTTGGCCGCGACGAACTCACACAGATTCTCGAGTTGGAACTGGAGAAGGTGCGCAAGCGCCTGGCCGAGCGCGACATCCACTTCGAGTTGGACGCATCCGCGAGAGACCTGCTGCTCGAGAAGGGATTCGACCCCACCTACGGGGCACGCCCGATGCGACGCGCCGTCGAGCGGTACCTCGAGGATCCGATGGCCGAGGAGATTATCCGTGGCGACCTACGCGAAGGGGAAACCATTTCCATCTCGGCCAAAGACGATAAACTGGAATTCACCCAAAAAGAGTCTTCGGCCAAGGGCGAAGATTCCAAGGTATCCAAGTAACGCCACAGGCAAGATTGCTTCCGCTTGGCCAAGGGCTTGGCCAAGGGCTTGGCCAAGCTTTTTTGTATTTGGGGGGAATATGCAGACTCGCCTCGAGGCATCCAGATTGCTAATTAACCCCCGGACGAGAGCATGGCAAACACTGCCGACAACCCGATCAAGGAGGCCTTGGCCAGTCTGGCACGCCTCACCTACCTCTTTTGGGAGGCCATGGGCTCCATCATTGCCAAGCGCTTCCGCATGCGCGATCTCGTCGAGCAGATTCACTTCATCGGCGTCAAGTCTCAGTCCGTGGTTCTGCTCACCGGGGCGTTCACCGGCATGGTGATGTGCGCCCAGTTTTACATCCAGTTTCACAAGGTCAAAATGGACAGTGCCGTAATGTCGGTCGTCAGCGTGGCCATGTGCCGGGAGCTGGGTGCAGTGCTGACTGCGCTGATGGTTTCCGGCCGGGTCGGCGCCGCAATGGCCGCCCAGCTCGGCACGATGAAGGTCACCGAGCAGATCGATGCCCTCCGCACCCTGGCCACCCACCCGACCGACTACCTCGTCGCGCCGCGTCTGCTCGCCACGCTCATTGCCCTGCCCCTGCTCACCGCAGAGGCGATCGCGCTTGGCATGGTTTCCGGGATGATCGTGGCGGTGTATCTGCTCGGGCTTGACCCGGTTTTCCTCTGGACCAACATGGTGTTCTACACCTGGTCGGAGGATGTGATGATGGGCCTGATCAAGGCGTTCATTTTTGCCGGCATCATCGCCACCGTCTCATGCTACAAGGGCATGAACTGCGGCCAGGGCGCCGAGGGGGTTGGGCGCGCTACAACGCAGGCAGTTGTCACCTCGTCGATCATCATTCTAATCAGCAATTTTTTTGTGACCCTCATCCTCAACAAAATTCTCATTTACTCCGATTGATTGAAGTCAGCCAACTGCGAAAAAGCTACGGGACACAGGAGGTTCTCGCCGGGGTGAACTTGTCGATAGATCGCGGCGAGTCGGCGGTGATCATCGGGGGCAGTGGCTGCGGCAAGAGCGTCCTGCTGCGCCACATCATCGGCCTCATCCAGCCCGACTCCGGCGACGTAAAAATCAACGGCGAGAGCATCGTTGAGCTGAATGAACGGCAGTTGATCAAGGTGCGCCGAAAATTCGGCATGCTGTTCCAGGGCGCAGCACTGTTCGACTCGCTGACCGTTGAGGAAAACGTCGGCTTCCTGCTCGACCGAGAGCAGACCCTGTCCCGTGCGGAAATCAAAAAGACCGTGGCCGAGGCATTGGAACTCGTCGATCTCGCCGGCACACAGGATAAAAAGCCAGCCGAACTCTCCGGAGGCATGCGCAAACGGGTCGGTTTGGCCCGCGCGATTGTTTACAAGCCGGAAATCATCGTTTACGACGAACCCACCACGGGGCTTGATCCGGTGGTATCGGACAGCATAGACCAACTCGTCATCAAGATGCGGGATCAACTCAACTGCACCTCGATCGTCGTCACGCACGACACCCGCAGCATGCGGCGCGTGGGCAATCACGTGATGATGCTTCACCACGGCGTGATCCATGCCAACGGAAAACCGGATGAAATTTTCAACTCAACCGATCCGATCGTTCACAAGTTCGTGAACGGCATCGCGAATCCAAAAGACCTGGAGTTTTGACATGAAATCGAAGACTGAATGGAAAGTCGGCCTGTTCATCGCCATCTCACTGGTGATCGCCGTCGCACTGGTTCTCAACTTCGCCAAGGGAATCAGTCCCCTGACCAAGACCTACTCACTCAACCTCACGACCAAAAACGTGGACGGTATCGTCCGCAACGCCGTCGTCATGATGGCCGGCGTCCCCATCGGCAATGTCTCCAAAATCAAACTGAACACCGACAAGTCGGAGGTCATCATCACCATCCTAATCGAGGAGGAATTCAAGATTCGGGAAGGCTCAAAATTTCACATCGAGACTGCCGGCTTCCTCGGGGACAAGTACATCGGCATTATCCCAACAAGGAATCATGACGCCCCGATGCTACCGGACGGCGCAACTGTCCCCTGCGAGGAATCTTTCGACCTGATGAGGGTCGCCCGCTCGACCTCTGGAGTGGTTGACCAACTCAACACCGCGACCACACAGATCACCAACATCATCGAACGCATAGACAGCAAGCTACTCGACGAAAAAACACTCACCGACCTCGCTGCCGGCCTGCGCAATCTCCGCGACATCTCCGAGAACGCCTCCAAGACCATCGCCAGTGTCGACCTCCTGATCACCACCAACACCCCGCCCATTCAGCAAGCTATCGGCAACTTGGTCGATTTTTCTAAGGAATTAAAAACTGCGGGCGGCGAACTGCGCAGCATTATCGATACGAACCGCGTCGTCGTGAACGAGTCGATGGCGAACATCAAAAACACTACCGAGTCGCTCAATAAATTGATCGCCGCCGCCGAGCGGGGTGAGGGACTCGCCGGCAAACTGTTCGCAGACGAAGAACTCGCACAAAACATCGTCACCCTCTCCAGCAACCTCAATGAGGTCAGCGTGAAACTCAACCGGGGAGGACTTTGGAGCGTCCTCTGGGAGGACAAAACGAAAAAGAAAGAGGAAGCCGAAAAGGCCCGGAAAGAAAAGAACCGTTGATGGCCAAGTCCACCGACATTCGGGTCGTCGGGACAAAACTTTTCTTCCTGCCGGTCGAGACTCGCGTGCCGCTCAAGTTCGGCCCCGAGATCCTCACCCACGTCACCTGCGCCCGCGCCAGACTGACAGTCCAACTGGCCGATGGCCGCACCGCCAACGGCTGGGGCGAAACCCCGCTTAGCGTCCAGTGGGTTTGGCCAAGCGCCCTCCCCTACGAGCCAAGGCACGAGGCGCTGATGGAGTTCTGCCAACACTTGGCCAAGGCCTGGTCGGAATTCGATGAAACCGGGCACCCACTGGAGCTTGGCCACGACTTTCAGCAAACCGAACTCCCCCGCCTGCTGGCGGAGTTTAACCAAGGCCAAGCTGCAGGCGAACCAATACCCTGGCTCGCCGCCCTCGTCTGCTGCTCACTATTTGACATCGCGCTGCACGATGCGCTTGGCCAAGCGCTTGGCCAAGCGACCTACGACACCTACTCCGCCGAGTATCTCAGCCGTGACATTGGCCAATTCCTACAGCCTGCGGCCGGTTCCAATGTTCAATTTGACGGCCGGTTCCCTTCTGAATTTCTCAATGCCGACCCGCCGACCACCCTGCCCGCCTGGCATCTCGTCGGGGGGCTTGATCCACTCGATGAAAGCGAGTTGAACGGCAACGAGCCGGACGACGGCTATCCCGTATTGCTAGCCGACTGGATTCGAACCGACGGCTTGACCTGCCTGAAAATCAAGCTGCGCGGAAACGATGCCGAATGGGATTACGACCG
>WTHH01000005.1 GCA_011523195.1 Verrucomicrobiales bacterium | reverse complement strand
TCATCAACATTGAGAGTGTGCCTGCGGTGGAAAATCTCGACTGCATCCTCGACGTGCCGGGCATCGACTCGGTGCTCATCGGCCCGCATGACCTGTCTTCCAACCTCGGGGTGCCGGAGCAGTACGATGACCCGACGTTCCTGAAAACGGCCGAGACAATTTTCACCAAGGCCCGGGCAAAAGGCGTCGGCGCGGGAATCCACGCCTGGGGCGACATCGCCAGTCAGGCCCGGTTTGTCGACATGGGTGCTAACCTGCTCATTCACAAGGCCGACATTATCTTTTTCAAAAACGGCATCCGCACCGAGCTGGCGGAGATCCGCGAGTCGCTTGGCCTCAAGACCGGCGATGGCGAAGGCGGTGACGTGAACATTTGACCCATGATCCGTTTTCTTCTTTATGCGGCAGTGGCAGTCACTGCGCTTGGCCTAGCGCACGCGGCAAAGGCCAAGCCGATGAACGTGCTTTTCATCGCCGTCGATGATTTGCGTCCGGAGCTTGGCTGCTACGGCGTCGACTACGCTCATTCGCCAAACATCGACCGCTTGGCCAAGCGCGGCATGGTGTTTCGCAATCACTTTGTGCAAGTGCCGACCTGTGGTGCCTCGCGTTACGCGATGCTCACCGGCCGCAGCCCGGCCGTGACCGGTTTCACCGGGGGCAACGCCGGGTTTTACGCCGGTAAAACCGCCCTCACGGCTGAGACGTTGCCGGGCGCCCAAAGCATGCCGGAGCTGTTCAAACGCAGCGGCTATCATACGGTGTTGGTCGGCAAGATTTCGCACACGGCTGACGGACGGGTTTACGCCTACAACGGCGCCGGAGACGGCCGCGACGAGGTGCCGAACGCGTGGACCGAGATGTCTACCCCGTACGGCACATGGAAACGCGGCTGGGGGATTTTCTTCGCCTACGCAAACGGCATCCACCGCGAGGATGGCTACGGGGCGAAGGACCTCGTTGACTTCACCGTCGAGGGCGACGACGATCTGCCGGACGGCCAGATGGCGGCGCACGCGGTCAGTCGACTGAAGCACTTAGCCAAGCGCGACAAGCCGTTTTTCATGGGGCTCGGCTTTTTCAAACCGCACCTACCGTTCGTGGCGCCTAGGCAGGATTGGGAGGCATTGAAGGAGGCCGACATCCCGCCGCCGCCTCACCCCGACAAAATCAAGTCGCCCTACTGGCACGGCAGCGGCGAGTTTTTCAAATACGACTTTCCCTACCCCAAGCGCCCGCTCTCACCGGAAAACATCATCAACGTGCGGCGCGCGTATCTGGCCTGCGTTCGCTACACCGACAGACAGGTGGGTCGCGTGCTGGATGTGTTGGACAAAACCGGCCTGAGTGATAACACGATTGTGGTGCTCTGGGGAGATCACGGTTGGAATCTCGGCGACTCGGCTTTGTGGGCCAAGCACACCCCACTCGAGCGTGCGGTGCGCAGTCCGCTCATCATCAGCGTGCCTGGGATGAAACAGGCCGGCTCAAGCAGCAACGCGTTGGTTGAGTCGCTCGATTTGTTCCCGACGTTGATCGATCTGGCCAAGCCGGAATTCAAAAAAACGGAGCACCCGCTGGACGGCAAAAGTTTGGCCAAGGTGCTGGACGATCCATCAGCCAAGGTTCGGGATGCTGCGCTGAGCTACTGGCGCGATGCCATCACCGTGCGAACGCAGTCCCACCGGCTCATCGTCACGCGAAAAAACGGGCAACTCAGCAAAGTGGAATTATACGATCAATTCACCGGATTCGACCCTGTAAAAAATAAAGCCGAAAATAACCCGGCGGTGGTTGAAAGATTGAAGGCGTATTTGCCTTAACTCACCAACGTACCGACTTTGCCGCCTAGGATGACTTTGCGGAAGTTGTGCTTCTTGAAGAGGTCGAAGACGATGATTGGCATCACGTTGTCCATGCAGAGCGAAAAAGCGGTGGAGTCCATCACGCGCAGTTGTTTTTGCAGCGCATCGAGGTAGCTGATTTTCGTGAAGCGCTTGGCCTTCGGGTTTTTCATTGGGTCGCTGTCGTAAATTCCATCGACCTTGGTGGCTTTGAGAATGACCTCGGCGGCGATCTCGTTGGCACGCAAGGCGGCGGCCGTGTCGGTGGAGCAGTACGGGTTACCGGTACCACCGCCGAAAATAACCACGCGTCCTTTCTCGAGATGACGCACCGCCCGCCGGCGGATGAAAGGCTCGGCCACCTGCGACATGGTGATGGCGGATTGGACGCGGGTCGGCACGCCCTGTTTTTCCAGCGCATCCTGCAACGCCATCGAATTGATCACCGTGGCGAGCATTCCCATCTGGTCGCCGGTCACCCGCTCGATGCCTTTCTCGCTGCCCTGCAGTCCGCGAAAAATATTCCCTCCCCCAACTACGACGCCGATCTGCACGCCGAGCTTTGCCACCTCGCGCACCTGCGCCGCGACGTCGTGGACAGACTCGGGACAGATGCCGCCGGTTTCCCCGCCGAGCACTTCCCCGCTGATCTTCAGCAGGACACGGCGGAACTTCGTTTTTTTGCGGTTAGCGGTGGCGGGCGATTTCTTTTTTGCAGGCATGGTGTTGTCGGATTTACGGCTGCGAACCAAGCGCACGTAAACTGGGCTTGTTGTGTATCAGCCCGACCCATGCGCCGTCAATTTTATGCTGCGAAATTGTGACTTTTCCCGACTCTGCTGGACTCGGTATGGCATCGCCGGTTTAATGCGCGCGTGTCATTGGACAAACTGACAATCGTCGGAGCCGGGCTCCTTGGCGGTTCGCTTGGTCTTGCTGCGAAGGAGCACGGCTTGGCCAAGCGCGTGACCGCCCTCGTTCGGCGGCCGGAGAGTGTGAGTGAATGCCAGGCACTTGGCGTGGCTGACGAGGTGACGCTGGACGAAGCGGAAGCAATTTCCGATGCAGACCTGATTGTCCTCTGCACGCCGGTGGCCAGCATGGCCGGCTTGGCCAAGCGCTGGCTGCCGCACCTGAAAAACGGGGCGGTGGTCACCGATGTGGGAAGTACCAAGTGGCAGTTGGTGGATGAACTGACGCCGATGATTGCCGATGCCGGGGCACACTTCGTCGGGAGCCATCCGATGGCCGGAAGCGCTCAGGCCGGGCCAAGCGCTGCCCGGGCAGATCTATTTGACGGCGCTGTGTGCGTGGTCACGCCGACGGATGCCACCGATGCCGAGGCTTTAATTTCGGTTAACGAATTTTGGAAAAATCTTGGCTCTGAGCCGGTTGCGATGTCGGCGGACGATCACGATCAACTGGTCGCGAGGTGCAGTCATCTCCCGCACCTGTTGGCTTCAGCGCTGGCCAGGCGTGTGTTGGACCCGAGCCATGGTGAGTTGCAAAAACAACTTTGCTCGACTGGCTTTCGCGACATGTCCCGCCTGGCCTCCGGCTCGCCGGTGATGTGGCGCGACATTGTCCGATCCAACCGCGAGGCCATCCTTGCGGTGATCGAAGAGTATGCCGCTGAACTGGATCAGCTGCGACAACTGATCTCGGAGGATTCCAGCGAAGCGATCGAAGGGTGGCTCGATGAGGCCAAGCGCGCGCGCGATGATTGGCGTGCGCCGGATGCAGATTGAAATGTCGCTGCCCGATCTAATCGAGATTGTCCCGCTGAGCGCTGCGCCCGAGGTGGAGATCACGGTTCCCGGCTCGAAGAGCATAACCAATCGAGCCCTCATTCTCGCGGCTCTGGCCGAGGGTGAGGTGACGCTTGAGGGTGCCTTGTGGAGCGAGGACACGCAGGTGATGGTCGAGGCGCTGCAAAAACTGGGCTACTCGATCGAGGTGCAGCCTGACCCCGGTGAGGCGGCTAACCGCACGATCCGCGTGGCCGGGCTTGGCCAAGCGATCCCAAGCGGCGGAACGGAGGAAAAACCTCTCGAGTTGTTCGTTGGCAACGCCGGCACGGCAGCCCGGTTTCTCACAGCGTTCCTATGCCTTGGCCGGGGCGTCTACCGACTCTCAGGCGTGTTACGCATGCACCAGCGCCCACAGGCTGCCCTGCTGCAGGCGCTGCTGGAGCTGGGTTATCGAATCGACTCAGAAAACGACAGGCTGCCGGTGACCATCCACGGTCAGGGGCCAAGCGGCGGGAGTTGCCGGGTGGACATCGCGATGAGTACGCAATTCGCCTCGGCGCTGCTGCTCGGTGCCGGGATCGGGCGATGGCAGGTCGGAATTGATGGTGAGCAGGGAGCCGCCTCGCCCTACGTGGCGATGACCTCAAGCCTGATCGATGTGTTCCCGAGCCAAGGCGGCAGCTTTGCCATCGAGCCGGATGCCTCCGGGGGGAGTTACTTTTGGGCGGCAGGGTATATTTTGTCTGAAGCCGGCAGTCTGCCGGTACAGGTGGCCCGCTGGCCAAGCTCCGGTTGGCAGATCGATACGGCATTTCCCGGTCGATTACCACTGCCGCCGAGCACATCGCGGCAGTACAATCTTGGTGACAGCATCATGACTGCCATCGCTATTGCGCCCTTGGCGAGGCGGCAGACGGAATTCACCGAGCTTGGCCGCCTGCGGGTACAGGAATGCGAACGCGTCGTGGCGATGCGAACCGAATTGGCCAAGTGCGGCGCGGCGATTGATGAGTCCGGAGACACGCTCACCGTGCAGCCAGGCGCACTGCACGGTGCGGAGGTGGACACGTACGAGGATCACCGGATGGCGATGTGCTTTGCCACTCTTGGATTGAAAGTGCCGGGGATTCGCATCAAGAATCCGGCCTGTGTTCGCAAGACTTTCCCGACGTTTTTTCAAAAACTGGCCGCCCCTGTTCCGCTCGGACTGGGCGCGACGGTGCGGGATGGGAACGGGAACGAACTGAAACCGGAACAACTTTTTGCAGACTAAAATTTGATGGGAGAGCCAATCGTAATTGCCCTCGACGGCACGAGCGCCAGCGGGAAGAGCACCAACGCAAAACGCGTCGCTAAGGCGTTGGGCTATGCGTATGTCGACACAGGTGCGATGTACCGCAGCCTCGCCTGGCACTGCCTCGAGAAAGATGTCGATCTCGGAGATGCCAAGGCGATCGCGTCGCTGTGTCTTCGATGGAAGACGGAGTTGAAAAACGACGACGGCCATATTCGGTTGTACGTGGATGGCTATTTTCCCGAGAAGGAAATCCGCACCGCCGAGACGAGTGCTGCTGTGCCGGTGGTGGCGGCAGTTCCTGCCGTGCGCAAATGGATGAAAGCCAAGCAGCGTGAATGCATTAAGTTCGGTGACCTTGTGATGGAAGGACGCGACATCGGCTCGAATGTATTTCCCGACACGGATTTCAAATTCTACCTCGACGCCTCGCTCGACGAGCGCTCCAAGCGGCGTGCTGCCGATGGGGTGGACGAAAATCTGGCCGAACGCGACAAGCAGGACAGCCAACGCGCCGCCGCCCCGCTCATGATCCCGCTCGGCGCGAAGGTGATCAACAACTCCGAGATGACCGCCGAGGAGACCAGCGCGTTGATCATCGGCGAGGTTCAGGAAAAACTGGAGGCCGCGGGATGACCCCGCTCTACTGGTGGGCTTGGGCCTCATCGAGATGGATATTCAAAAACCTGTTTCGATGTCGCGTGTACAACCCCGAGCGCGTGCCCATTATCGGCCCGGTCATTATCGCGGCCAACCATGAGAGCTACTTCGATCCGCCGTTCATCGGCAGCAGCCTGCCCCGGCCGATCAACTATCTAGCCCGTGAAAACATCTTTTCACATTGGCTTTCAGGCCCTTTTTTCAGGGGTTTGAATGCCGTGCCGGTCGACCGAGAGGGAGGCGGAGCCAGAGGTCTAAAGATCATCCTGGAGAGACTGCTTCAAAATAACAGCATCATCATTTTTCCTGAAGGCACACGGACGTTCGACGGCGAAATGCTGCCGGCACAGGGGGGTATCGGCCTGACGATCATCAAGTCGCGTGCCCCGGTCGTGCCGGTGAGGGTATGGACCTACAACGCCTACAACCGAAACCAAGCGCTACCCAAGCCAAGAATGATGTCTGTTAAGTTCGGCAAACCGCTTGACGTCGAGCCGCTGCGGGAAAAGGCAAGGACCTGTTCGCGGCAGGAATTGCGGGGCATCTATCAGGAGGCCGCCGAATCGACGATGACGGCCATCAGGAAGCTGCAACCGATTGAGGATTGATACTCCGATTGGCCAAGCGATCACTTGATCCCCTCGAGGCGTTCCCTCCAGATGTCGTACAGCTTCACCGTGGCGAAGACATCGCGCACACAGTACTCGGCAATCGCTTCGTACTTTTCCTCCTTCATCAACTGGTTGACGTCCATCCCAGTAACTCCGTGTGACTTCGGTGACTCAATTCCAAATACACGGCAGTAGAAATCCAGATTGAAGCGCCGGGCGGCACCGTTCCTGCCGCTGACATTGTAAAACGTCAACTGCTCTGCAAGGTCGCAATGCGGCTCGGTGGCAAATCGGTAACCAAGCCAGTTCTTTTTTGAGATCGGTACATCGAGTTGCGCGGATCGAAGGTAAAGAAACGGGATGTCAAACTGGCGACCGTTGAACGTCACCACCTTGTCGTAGTGCTTGGCTACCTCCCAGAATTGCGCGATCAACTCCTCCTCGTCCATCACCGGCACGAACTCCACACCGCCAACGTTTCGCGAGTTTGACTCAAAATCGTCGGCGATGAAAATCACCTGTCCGCGCAGCGTCTCAGCGTTGATCATTGCCACACAAACCACCCTGGCCGTAAATGGCCAGAGATTCATCATCCGAATGAGTTCCTCCCGCTTGGCCTCCTGCTCCTCTTCGGTGGCCAGTCTAGCCGCTGGCCGCATCAGGTATTCCTGCGATGAATCGTCGAAGGTATCGAGGGCAAGCGCGGAAGTCTCAATGTCAAAAACCAGCGTGGCCATGGGATAAATATGCAAAAAAACAGGCTAAAAAAGAAGGATGGAGGTTCCGCACGGGGCAGAACCTCCAAACCGCATTCAAACCTTTAAAGAAGATTATTTCTTCTTCTTGCGGGTTGCCTTCTTTTTGGCAGCCTTCTTTTTGGGAGCTGCCTTTTTCTTGGCAGCCTTCTTCTTCACCGCCTTTTTCTTGGCAGGTGCTTTTTTCTTGGCAGCCTTCTTCTTCACCGCCTTTTTCTTGGCAGGTGCTTTTTTCT
>WTHH01000133.1 GCA_011523195.1 Verrucomicrobiales bacterium | reverse complement strand
TGCCACTTCAGCGCGATGCCCTTGAACTGGATCGACTGGCCGGGTCGATAAATAGCGCGGTCGGTGAAGAAAATGATCTGCCGCTCCTCCCGCTCCTCCGGCAGTTGGCCCCCCCAGAATCCGTTGCGCGACGTCGTGCCGACACGCCGTTTGCCGTTCCGCACGAGGACGTCGCCGTAATATTCACGCGGCCCCTTGGAGAATTTGAAAAAGCCGTGCTCGTCGGTGGTGGTTTTTCGTTCCCTCGAATTATCCGGTCGATTGCCCAGCCAGAGCGAGACATTGGCTCCGCTGAGCGGTTCGCCGGAATTGGCCTCCAGCACGAAGCCCTCGAGTTGGTTTGCGCGTGAGCGCAGGACGAGTGACAGGTCGCTGATCCAGACCGCGGTGTAGTGCATGCGGTTGTTCTGTTCGCTGAAGTCGGCCTGGGCGCTGGAGATGAGGTAGTAAAAACCGGGCGCCACGTCGTCCGGCGTGTCGAAGACCTCGGTGCGCTGCTTGTAGTCGGCAGTCGGGGTGAGGCTGTGCTGCCAGGTTTTTACCGGGGTTTTTTGCAGGAGCGCCCGCCGCTGTGCGGAGGGAGAGACGCGGAATTGTTTTTTACGCACGCCCGTCCAATCCGCCTTAACCAAGCGGAAATGCGCCTCGGTGATGTTCCGATACCGCACGGAAAGCTCCGCACCGGGCTTTGCCCAGACGGACTCGGTCGTCACGTCGATGGTCTTGGCTTCAATCTGGGCGACGAGGTTGTGGCAGCGTTTGCCGCCCCGCGAATCCTTGAATTGATCGCGCCCGACGATCGCAACCCGGCGCGCCTCGACCAGTTCGCCTTTTTCGTTCAGCGCCGTGGCCCAGTGGAAGCGTGCCCAGGCGGAGAGCTGCCCCGGCTCGTTTTCGGCCACGTCGCGGATGGCTTCGATGAATCGATCCCTAGCGCCTTCGCCGACCGCGCTGTTTTTCCCGAAAAGCAGCCGCGCGATATCGGCGTCCACCCGGGCGGCAGAGACGGAGTCGGTTCGGTGAAAGCGCAGGACGTCCTGAAACAGCTTCACCGCCTTGAGGTGGGGCGAGGCGGTGTCGGTGGTCTGTGGGTTCCACGCGAGAAATTTGTCGAGCGAATCGAGTACCGGGTCGGTCGCCTTGATTTCAAACGCGTCCTCCGGCTTGGCTGCGGCGAATTCACCAGAGGTGTAAAAGGCAAGTGCCTCGTGCGCGATAAAGTCGTACAGCGTCGGCCGGTAATTCTCCGGCAGCGTTGGCTTGGTCAGCAGGTCGGCGAAGTCGCGGGTCGGGATGGTCTTGAGACGGCCATCGGCGAGGGCGTTGGTGAAGTGAAGGTCGATTTCCCGGTACAGTCGCGGCAGATCCCACGTGGTGAAGTCCTCCCCAAGCGGTTCGGCTGTCGCGGTGCGCTGCATGAAACGATAGCGGTTTTGCCGAAAATACTGCCAGTACCAGTGGCCCAGCACGGTCTCGAGCAGCGGCTTGGCCTCGGCCGGCACTTTCCCGAGTTCGTCCTGTAGGCGGGTGATTTTTTCCTCCGGCTTGCTGCCTTGCACAGCGCCCTCGTGGGTGATGCGCTTGGCCAGGGCCTTGATTGCCTCGGCGTGTTTGCCGGCCTTGAGCGCGGAGTCGTAGATCGTCTGAAGCTTGGCGGCGGCGGTTTTGGGCCGTCCCTTTTTCTCCGCCTCAGCGACTTCCTTCCAGAGCGCCTCACGATCCGCCGGTTGCGCTTGGCCAAGCGCCAGCCCGGCAGCGAACACAAGAAGAGTATTCAGTAATTTCATGGCAACATTCCCAATATAGGTACGACGGTTTGTCGCCAAAAATATTAGACGCAAAATTACGCTTGGCCAAGCGCGGTCAGGCGAGCAGCTCGGTGGCCACGCGGGCCTCGTCGTTTTCGACCAGTCGGAGGTCGCGCGGGCCAATGCGAAATTTGAGCTTTTTGTGGTCGAGCCCGAACTGGTGCAGGATTGTGGCCAGCCAGTCGTAGTGGTGGATTATGCCATCGACCGCGTAGTGCGAAAACTCGTCGGTTTGTCCGTGGATGTATCCTCGCCGGAAGCCACCACCGGCCACCCATTGGCTGAAACCGTAGGTGTTGTGGTCGCGGCCGACCTTGTCGCGTTTGGTCAACCCCTCTCGAAATTGGATCACCGGCAGTCGGCCCATCTCGCCGCCCCAGTGCACGATTGTGCTGTCGAGCAGACCGCGCTCTTTTAGATCACGCACCAGAGCCGCAGCCGGTTTGTCGACCTCCACGCATCGCTGGGGTAGGGCGGTCTTGATCGAGCCATGGTGATCCCAGACCTGTCCGTTGCAGAGAATCTGCACAAACCGCACGCCGCGCTCGACCAGTCGTCGGGCGATCAGGCAGCGGGTGCCGTAGTCGCGGGTGACTTTTTGGTCGATGCCGTACATTTTTTTTCGTGGCCTCCGATTCGCGGGAGATGTCGAACGCCTCCCGCGCCGCCACCTGCATGCGCGCGGCCAGGCCGTAACTTTTCATGCGCGCCTCGAGGTCGTTCTCGCCGGGATGCTGCTGGAGATGCTCGCGGTTCAACCGGTCGAGCAGGCGAAGCTGCTCCTCTTGCGGCGAACCCTTCAGGTGCCGCGGCGGGTCGAGGTTGAAAATGCGGGGCGCGACCGGCCGCACCATCGTACCCTGATAGATGGACGGCAGCTTGCCGTTGGACCAGTTCTCTCCGCCAATCAACGGCAGACCGCGGGTGTCGGTCAATGCCACGTATGCCGGCAGTTCCTGCGTCTCGCTGCCAAGCGCGCTGGTGAGCCAGCTGCCTAGCACGGCGCGTCCGCTGGAGGCCCGCCCGGTGCTGAGCGCGTAATTGGACGGGATGTGATTATTGGCACCGGTGTGCATCGACCGGATCAACGTGATTTCGTCAGCCACCTGGCCCAGATGTGGCACCAGCTCGGACAGCTCCATGCCGCATTGGCCGTGTGGCTTGAATTTCCAAAGCGGGGCCATGATCTCGCGGCTGGCCTGCGCCGGGTTGTCAAACTTCACGTCGCCCGAGAACGTCTTGCCGTCGTACTTCATCAATTCCGGCTTGGGATCGAAAAGGTCGATCTGGCTCGGGCCGCCGAGCATGAACATCGAGATCATCGCCTTGGCCCGGGGCTCGTGGTGCGGCTGTTTCGGAATGAGGTCGTACGTCTTCTGCTCGAGATCCGGCTTGAACGGTTCGTCCGCCTCCGCAGCTAGCAGCCCGTCACGCTTGAGCAGCCAGGATGCGGCAACGGAGCCGAGGCCAAAAGCCGAGGTGTGAAGCATGTGTCGTCGGGAGCAGAGTTGGGTTTTCATATCAGCGGATCAGTCGATGTACAAAAAGCGGTTGGACGCCATGAGCACTTGGGCCAGTGCGGCGAGCGCGCGCCTGGCCGGGGCATCCGGCTGGGCCTTGATTTTCTTTTGCCACTCAGCATTCGGGTCGGCCCGGAAAAGTTCCTCCTGACGCCCGAGGAAGCTGGATAGATATCGTTTCTCCTCATCGGTCGGTGCCGTGGCGAATAATTTGCGAAAGAGGGCGTCGAGCCGCTGGTCGGCTTTGATTGGGTTATTGGTGAACAGTCGATCCGCGAGTCCGCCGGTCAACCCGATGATCTGGTCGTCGTTCAGGAACCACAGCGACTGGGTGGCCACCGTGGTCGAGCGCCGCCGGTCGCAGTTCGGCTTCATCTCCGGCAGGTCGAACGTCGCCAGCATGTTGAGCGGCAGGCTGCGGTTGGACTCGATGAAGGCGCTGCGCCGATACGCCGCTTCATTTTGTCCGCGCACACCGGCAGCCAGACCGTCCCGAATCTTCGTTAACCCGATGACGACCTTGCCCTCGGCATTCGTCGTGACCGGGATGCTCGGGCCGCCGGATTCAAGATTGAGATCGCCGGTGGTTGCCAGAATGAAATCCCGAACGGCCTCCGCCTCAAGCCGCCTGAGATTGGCCCGGGCGAGCAGTCGGTTTTCGGGGTCGACCGCGTCCAACTCCGGAGTGCGCCGCGCGGACTGTTGGTAGACAGTGGAGAGCAAGATCATCCGGTGTAGCCGTTTTTGATCCCAGCCGTGATTCACGAAATCAGCGGCCAACCAGTCGAGCAACTCCGGGTGGGAGGGGGATTCGCCGTTGAGGCCGAAGTCGCCCGGTGTGTCCACGATGCCTTGCCCAAAGTGGTGCTGCCAGATGCGGTTGACGAAAACCCTCGCGGTCAGCGGGTGCTGTCCATTGGTCAGGTGGGTGGCGTAGGCGATGCGGCGGCCGGTGGTCGTGCGGGTGGACTCGTTCACCGGCAGTGCCGGGGCCTTTCCGGCCTGCGACAGGACGGCGAGTTCGCCCGGTTGCACCTTCTCGCCTGGGCTGTTCGGGTTGCCCCGGAAAAGTACCGCGCTCACCGGTACGACATCCGGTTGCTCGGTGGCCACGCGCACCAGACGCTTGGGCGGCTTGGTTTCACGCACCTTGGTGACCTCCGCCTTCTGTTTTTCGAACTCACGATATGCGGCGTTGTCGTATTCGACGAGAAAACCGGCGATGAAGCTGACCGGCTTGACCATGGGATAAAGGTCGAGCAATTCCTTCTGCCGTTCGGTTCGATCCTTGGCCGGGGCGAGCACGGCCTTAAGGGTTTCCTCGCGAACCTCCTCCGGGACATCGCTGAGCTTGGCCGCCTGGATAGTCTTCGCCAGCTCGGTTTTCTTTTCCTGAATCGCGGCGTCCATCTCCTTGGCTCGGGCCTCGATCTCCTCGGCCTTTTTTCGATTCTCAGCGGAGGTGACATCGACCAGTCGGGCGGACGGTTGTTGCCATTTTTGTAACGGGAACACCGGGTCGAAGATGGCGCGGAAACGATAGTAGTCGTCGATGCCGATCGGGTCATACTTGTGATCGTGGCACTGTGCACAGCCGACTGTCAGGCCTAGCGTCGAGGAGCCAATCACCTGAACGGCGTCCGCCGCCGCCTGATTGCGGTCGGCGAGCGAGTTGCTGGATTGGGTCGGGTCCGGTGCCATGCGCATGAATCCGGTTGCGGTGAGCAACTCCACGTGGCGCGGGTCGTTCGTGTTCGGTTTGCCGCCGATCAATTCGTCACCGGCAAGTTGCTCACGGAGAAACTGGTCGATCGGCTTGTTTTGATTGAAGGACTCAAAAACATAGTCGCGGTAATGCCAGGCATTGGGGCGACGGGTGTCGTTGCCGCTGCCGCCGTCGCTCTCCGCATAGCCGGCCACGTCCAGCCAATGTCTTCCCCATCGTACACCAAACTCCGGCGAACTGAGCAGGCGCTCCACCAGCCTTGGCCAAGCCTGCGGCGTTTCGTCGCCAACGAACGCCTCCACCTCGGCGGCAGTCGGCGGGAGTCCGATGAGGTCGTGGGTGATCCGGCGAATCAACGTCTCACGCCCGGCCCGTGGCGAGAACAGGAGTCCGCGCTTGGCCAAGCGCTCAGCGACAAAGGCATCGATGGGTGTCCGGATGTCGAACCCGCCTGGCCGCGGCACGCGAGGTTCCTTCACGGGTTGAAAAGCCCAGTGGCCCAGTTCCTCCTCGGTAAAGCGGACGGAGTCGGGATCCTTCGGCTCGAGGCGAATGGTCTTTGCGCCCTGCGTGATCCAGTCCCGGATGATCTGTTTTTGATCGGCTGTCAGTTTTTTTGGCCCGTCCGGCATTTCGTCCGAGGCAACTTGTTGCCACAGCAGGCTGGCCTTGGGGTCGCCGGGCACAATGGCCTCTCCGGAGTCGCCGCCGGTTTGCATCAGGTGCACCAGCCGGACGTCAAGTCCACCGCTTTTCTTTTTTTCTTCGCCGTGACAATGAAAACAGGCGGCCTTGAGGATCGGGCGAACATCTGTCTCAAACTTGAGCGCCTCGGAGTAGGCGGAGGCAGTGCCCGTCGCTGCGAGCAGGGCAGCTATCAGGCAGGCCAAGTTTGTGCGTCGAACAATCATCCAATAGGTCAACCGCGATGGTACAAAAACGTACAGGCAAATCAACCACGATCAACCGGCCAAGCGCTTGGTTTTGATTGTGCCGCCTGACCGTGAGGGCTACGTTGCCGGCGATTTTTATGGTAAAATATTTTGTGTCGATCCTGTTCGTAGGAGTTGGCGTGCTAAGCCAGTCGGCTGCGGCTGAGCTTGGCCAAGCGGTGAGGCTTGCCGCGGTGAAGGATCCAGCCAAGCTGGGGTTTGATGCCAAGAAACTGGACGCTGTTTTTGCTACCCAGAAAAAATTGATTGCGGACAAGCAGTCTCCGTCCAACGTCGGCCTCATCGTTCGCAGCGGGAAGGTCGTCTATCACCGGGCCGCGGTCTCGCGGATGCCTCACGACCGGGCAATCAACGACGAAACGGTGTTTCCGATCTGGTCGATGACCAAGCCGATCACCAGCGTGGCGGCGATGATTCTGCACGAGCGAGGCAAATTCAAACTGGACGATCCCGTGGCGGATGCCCTGCCTGAACTGGCCAAGGTGAGGGTTAAGACAGCCGGTGGTGAGACGGTGCCGTTGGCCAAGCCGATCACTTACCGCGACCTGTTTCGTCATACGGCCGGTTTTGCCGGTTACGATGGGCTGTATCATCAGGACGGTTTCTGGGGAAAAACGACACGCGCCAAGAGGCTCGACTGGATCATCGGCGAGCTGGCCAAGGTGCCGATTGAACATCAGCCGGGAGACAAGTACACCTACGGCATGAGCACGGCGGTGCTGGGGCGAGCGATTGAGAAGTTGTCCGGCAGGACGCTGGATCAGTTTTTGCGGAAGGAACTTTTTCGGCCGCTTGGCATGAAGAACACGCGGTTTCATTTGACCAAGCGCAACCGCAAACGGTTTCAGCCGTTAAGCGTTTTTGAGAATGACGACTATCGCGCCGGCAAACCGGCAGAGGACGAGCTGCCGTATGCGAAAGAGATTCCGCTTTACCTCGGAGGTGAAGGACTGACTTCGACCATGGCGGACTACGTGCGATTTTGCCAGATGCTCATCGATGGAGGCAAGGCGCCGGGCGGAAAACAGCTTCTGAAGCCGGAGACTTTGAAGTTGATGTGGACCGATCAACTGGGAGATATACCGGGGTATGAAGACCGGAAGAACGGCAACGGTTTCGGGTTGGGGTTTTATGTATTGAATGACGTCAACCAGTATGGTGC
>WTHH01000258.1 GCA_011523195.1 Verrucomicrobiales bacterium | reverse complement strand
GTTGGATTTTTACGGCATCAAGTCTGCACATCATGAGATTGTTATTCTTAGCTTGTTTTGTCCTTTTATTGCAAGCTCCACTCAAATTAGCGGCTAAGCCGAACATCATTCTTGTTTTTATCGACGACATGGGCTGGGGGGATTTTTCCTGCTTCGGGAATCAAGCAGCACAAACCCCTCACATCGATCGCTTGGCCAATGAGGGAATTCGGTTTGAGCAGTTTTATGTGAACTCACCAATCTGCTCACCGTCGCGTACGGCGATCTCGACAGGTCAATATCCGCAGCGCTGGCGCATCACCTCGTACCTCGCGCATCGGGCGGCGAATGAGCGGCGCGGCATGGCGCAATGGCTTGATCCCTCGGCACCGATGCTGGCGCGCTCGCTAAAACAGGCCGGCTACGCAACAGGGCACTTCGGCAAATGGCACATGGGTGGCCAGCGGGATGTGGACAACGCCCCGGAGATCACCGAGTACGGCTTCGATGCCTCCCTGACCAACTTCGAGGGCATGGGGCCCAAGCTGCTGCCGCTGACTCTCAAGCCGGGGCAGGATCCGGCCGAGCCGGGTCGCATCTGGGCGAATGCTGAGCGGCTTGGCAAAGGCGTACGCTGGATGCAGCGCTCGGAGATTACCCGTGGATTTGTTGACGAGGCCATCCCGTTCATCGACAAGGCAGCCGGGGATGGAAAACCGTTTTACATCAACCTCTGGCCGGACGATGTGCACAGTCCTTTCTGGCCGCCGGTTGCCAAGTGGGGCAACAACAAGCGCGAACTGTACCTTGCCGTCCTCGAGGCGATGGATGAGCAGTTGGGAAAATTGTTCAATCACATCCGCAGCAACGAATCGCTGCGTGACAACACGCTTGTGCTCGTGTGCTCCGACAACGGGCCGGAACTCGGCGCCGGTGTGGCCGGGCCATTTCGTGGGTACAAAACCCACCTGTACGAGGGTGGCGTGCGCTCGTCGCTGGTCGCTTGGGGGCCGGGCTTGGTGAAGGCGAAAAACCGGGTGAACCGCAAGTCAGTCTTCTCCGCAATCGACCTTGTGCCGACACTGCTGGACATAACCGGCACGCTCCACATAAAGGGGGCGAAGTATGACGGCGAATCACTCCAGAACGTGTTGCTTGGTAAAGTCAACGCGTCCCGAAATGCCCCGATCTTCTTTCGTCGCCCTCCCGATCGTGATTCGTTTTACGGCGACAAAGATCTCCCCGATCTCGCTGTGCGCGATGGCAAATGGAAATTCCTCTGCGAATACGACGGCTCCGACCCTGAGCTATACGACATGGCAAGTGATGTTGGTGAAAAGAACAATGTTGCAGCGAACCACCCCAAGCTCGTGGTTCGGTTGACCAAGGCCTGCATCGCCTGGCACAAGTCCATGCCGCCGGACAACGGGCCACAACTCGTTGGAAACGCACGGCGAAATGCACCAAAAAAACCGAAGAAAAATTGAGCGATCGCAACTTTAGTATCGCGGTGATCCGCGGGGACGGGATCGGGATCGAGGTCGTCGAGGAGGGGCTGAAGGTGTTACGTGCGATGGACGACCGAGCCGCGCTTTGCCTTGAGTTCAATGAGTTTCCCTGGGGATCGGATTACTATCTTGAGTACGGCGCAATGATGCCGGCCGATGCGCTCGAGACGTTGGCCGGGTTTGACGCGATTTTTCTTGGCGCAGTGGGGCATCCGGAGATTCACGACCACGTCACGCTCAACGAGTTGCTGCTGCCGATTCGACGGCGGTTTGACCAGTACGTCTGCCTGCGGCCCAACACGCTTTTTTCAGGGATGGATTCCCCGCTCAAAAAGGCAAAGCCGGGAGAGATCGACATTACGCTTGTCCGCGAAAACACTGAGGGTGAGTACGCCAACGTAGGCGGCATTCAGTTCGAAAATCAGTCGAGCGAAATGGGAGTGCAGGCCGGTGTGTTCACCCGACACGGCTGTGAACGGGTGATCCGCTACGCCTTCGAGTTGGCACGCAGTCGCGGCAGTAAAAAGCCGGTGACCTCCATCACGAAGTCCAACGCACAGGGTTACGGGATGGTGGTATGGGATCGGGCTTTTGAACGGGTGTCGGCGGAGTACCCTGAACTTTCGACCCAATCGCTGCTCGTCGATGCCGCCGCGATGGAGTTTGTGCGCCGACCGGAATCGTTCGATTTGGTAGTGGCCAGCAATTTGTTCGGCGACATCCTCTCCGATCTGGCGGCCATCATCACGGGGAGCATCGGCTTGGCGGCCAGCGGCAACATCAATCCCGAGGGCGACCATCCGTCGATGTTTGAGCCGGTGCACGGTAGTGCGCCGGACATCGTGGGCAAAGGCTTGGCCAATCCGCTGGCGGCAATCCTGTCAGCGGCGATGATGCTGGAGCATCTTGGCCAAGCGGCAGCGGCGGCGGCGATTCGAAAGGCCGTGCTGTCGGTGGTTGAGCAAGGCGCAGCACTGCCGCCCGACATGGGCGGCACCGCCAACACAACCCAAGTCGGCGACGCCGTGGTAAACGCACTGAAACCAGCGTAACAACCGCCCTTGGCCAAGCGCAGGGTAGGGACGGCTGTCCCAGCCGTACTAACGCCGAGACACAGATGCCACGGATTTTTACGGATCGTCTTCGTGCAGTTCGCGGTCAGTAAAATGATTGCTCACTTGGCCAAGCGAGGGGGCGTTGACGGCGGGGAGGGGTGGCTCTAGGCTGAGCGCATGACCATGCGTAATTCGCTTCGTTTTCTTTTTGTCGCGGCACTTGGTTTTTTTGTCTCGTCTGCACAGGCGGAGGAAAAATCGAAATCGATCCGGGCATTGCTCGTGACCGGCGGTTGTTGCCATAACTACAAATATCAATCCAAGGCACTCATCGCTGGGGTGGCCAAGGAGGCCAAGGTGGATTGGAAGGTGGTCAACGAGGGCGGCAGCGGCACACGGGCGCAGATCGCGCTGTACGACAATCCGCGTTGGGCCAAGGGCTACGATGTAGTGGTGCATAACGAATGCTTCGCGAACACGGCCGATGAGGCATACATTCGCAAGATCACCAAGGTGCACAAGGCCGGTGTGCCGGCGGTGGTGATCCACTGCGCGATGCACACATACCGTGCTGCTAAGATTGATGAGTGGCGAAAGTTTCTCGGAGTCACAAGTCGCCGGCACGATCACCAGAGCCGCTACCCGGTGAAGAAGGTTGCCCCGAAACACCCGATCCTGAAGGGCATGCCGGACAACTGGGTGACACCGAAGGATGAGTTGTACATTGTTGATAAGGTCTGGCCGACGGCCAAGCCGCTGGCGACCTCGAAAAGCGAGCGCGATGGCAAGGATCACACCGTGGCTTGGACGAATCAGTACGGCAAGGCCAAGGTGTTCGGCACGACCTACGGGCATTCGGACGCCACATTCGACGATCCGGTTTTCCAGAAGATGATCGCCCGAGGCCTGCTCTGGGTAACCCGCCGGCTGAAGGATTGATATCCGTTATTCTGTCACGAACACCGCGTCGCCGAGAGCGTCCATTTTTGGCGTGATGCCGAGGCCGGGGGCGGTGGACGCGGTCAGTTTTCCGTCCTGACGTTGCGGGGCGCCGTCTGCGATGGAGACGGTGACGTAGCTGTTGAAGTCGGTCGACGAAAACAGCAGTTCTGTCGGCGTGCTGTGGGCAAGGTGTGAAATGGCCGCAGTGATGATGTCTCCGCCCCAGCTATCTTCGATGGTCATCGCGATGCCGAGTGACACGCAGAGGTCACGCGCCTGTCGTGCCTTGGTGAGTCCGCCGAACTTGCTAATCTTTATGTTCACGACGTCCATCGCCTGCATGCTGCTAGCGCGGAGTAGGATCGGCAGGCCGTCGATGTTCTCGTCGAGCACGAACGGGTGATCGGTCAGCTTGCGGATGGAATAGCATTCCTCGAACGTTTCGCACGGTTGCTCAATGTAGACGTCGATGTCCCTGACGGCGCGGACGACACGGGCGGCCTGATGCATGAGCCAGCCGGTGTTGGCATCGGCCACGAGGACGTCACCGCGTTGCAACTCGGCCGAGACGGCGCGGATGCGCTCGATGTCTGTCTCCGGATCGCCGCCGACCTTGAGCTGAAATTTCCGATATCCCTCCGCCCGGTAGCCGGCGACCTTGCCGGCCATGGCTTCGGGGGCTTCCTGCGAGATGGCGCGGTAGAGCAGGAACTCTTCGCCGTAGCGGCCGCCGAGCAGGTTGCAGATCGGCTGGCCGGTTGCTTGGCCAAGAATATCCCAGCAGGCCATATCGAGAGCGGATTTAACGTACGGATGCCCTTTGAGCGTGGTGTCCATGTGGCGGTTGAGCTTCGCCAATTGCGTGGGATCCTCGCCGATCAGCGCCGGGGCAAGCACCTGGATACCGGCACGCACGCCCTCGGCGTAGGCCGGCAGGTAGACCGGGCCAAGCGGGCAGACTTCGCCGTGGCCGGTGATGCCCTCGTCGGTCTCGATCCGTACGACGGTGCTGTCAAACACCTGCACGGATTTGCCGCCGGACCAATTGTAGGTGCCCTCGTATAACGGTAGGCCAACCTGATAAACACTGATTTTGCTGATCTTCATGAACGCGCTGCGGATGGTTGGGGTTCGCGCAATATAAATCAATCCGGAATGCGCTTGGCCAAGTGGAGTCGTTGCCGGATACTTCGCCGCCGAATGAGTGAGGGGCAAATACCTATCGATTTCAATGACCCGATCAATGCTAGGATTCTGGCGGTATCGGAGGATCAGCTTCAGGGATTTCAAGAGGACCCGATTGGCGAGATTGTGCGGCAGTCGGGTGTCGAGGCGCCGGTGGTGATCGAGCGCATCCGCGCGATGCTCCGGGCCGGTGCGATCCGGCGCGTGCGCCAGACCCTGCTGGCCACCAATCTGGCCAAGGGCGCGCTCGTGGCTTGGAAGGTGCCGACGGAGCGGATGGACGCGGCGTTCAACTACCTGTTCGAGGAGGATCCCTTTTCCGGGCACGTCGTCACGCGCACAACGGACACCGTCTCGGCGGGGTCGAACTACAAACTTTGGACGACGCTCAAGGTGCCGCAGGGTTACTCGATGGAGAAACATGGCAACTGGCTATTGAACAAAATCGGCGGCGATCATTTTCGACTGATGCCGGCCAAGCGCTTGTTTGCGCTGGGCGTGGGGCATGTGCGCCGTCGCGGGATGCCGCCGGGCAGCCGGGCGGATCAACCGGCGGAGGCGATGGAGGTGGCGATCGCGGATCTCAACGAACTTGAGTGGCGGGTGATGACCGCCGTGAAGCGGGAGTTCGAGCCGGAGGAAATCATCGAGGACATCTGGACCGCTAGAGCGGCCGAGGCGGGTATGTCGCTGGAGGACTTTTTCCGCATTGCCAAGGATCTCGACAAGCGCCGGGTGGTCGGCCGTTTTTCCACGTTTTTGGAGCATGTCAAACGGCACTCGTCCGGCAAGCGCGTGACCAAGTTCAATGCACTGTTCCACTGGGCGGTGCCGGCGGGGCGCGAGATCGAGGCTGGCGGCGAGGTGGGGCGGCACGATATCATGACACACGCCTACTGGCGTGAGGGCGGTCCGGACTTTCACAACGTGAATATCATGGGAGTGGCACACGGCACCGACAAGGAAATGGTGCTGGAGCACAAGGCTGCGATCGATCAGCACCTCGACAGTGTCGGCATCCCGGTCAGTTATACAAACGTGTTCTGGGGTGGGCGCAGTGAGATCAAGCCGTCGGAGATTTCTCCGATAGCCTATCGGGAGTGGTGCCAAAAAGTGGGCATTGATCCCGAAACGATGCGGGAGGAATGACCCGCGTTCCGCTTGGCCAAGCGGAGGAAAAGGAACCAAGCGATGGATCCAATTGTCATTGTACTGGGTTTGCTGGTGGTGGCCGTGGCGCTCTTTGCCACGCGGGCGCTGCCGGTTGATTTGGTCACCATCTTCCTGCTGTTGGCGCTGGTGCTCACAGGGATTCTTGACACCGCGCAGGCTTTTGCCGGGTTCAGTTCGCAGATCATCATTATCCTCGGCTCTATTTTTATCATCAACGGCGCGTTGTTGGAGGGGCGCGTGCTGGATGTGGTTTCCGCTTGGCTGCTGCGCGTGGCGGCGGGGAGCACGAACAAGTTGCTCCTTACTACGATGACTGTCGTGGGCGGTCTGTCCGGGTTCATGAACAACACTGCGGTGACGTCGCTCTTCATCGGACCGACGATGTCCGTGGCGCGCAAGCTCAAGACCAGTCCGTCGAAACTACTTATGCCAGTTTGCTTCGCATCGATCCTCGGCGGCACCTGCACGTTGATTGGTACTTCGACAAACGTCGCAGTCAGCGGCGAGATCGCCAAAAAGCACGAGGTAGACGTGGCCAAGTGGAAGAGCAATGGCGGCACGGACCTGAATGGCGACGGCGTAGTCGGTGCAGATGACTATCTTATTTATGCGGAGAAAAACGAGCTCAACGTCTACCAGCCGCTTGGCCTGTTTGAGATCACGCCGCTTGGCCTGTTGATCATGGGCGTGGGCATTGCGTACCTCATGTTGGTTGGTCGGAGGCTGCTACCCGATTACCCCGACGAGAGCTTGACCGAGGATTTTAACATCCGCGAATACGTTTCTGAGATCGTCGTGATGCCCGGCTCAAAACTCATCGGGCAGTTGGTGTTTGAGTCCTCGCTGGCTGAGATGGAGTTTCGCATCATCAAGATTCTCCGAAAAAAACGCAATTTCGTGCCGAACTCACGCTCGAAGATTGAGGAAGCCGACGTGCTGCTCGTCTCCGGCCGTGTGGACGATTTGATGGCGGTGAAGGACGCCAGCGGCATCGAGATCAAGGCCGAAACCAAGCTGGAAGATGACTCGCTGCAAACGGAGGAAACCAAGATCGCCGAATTGCTGATTACGCCCAAGTCCACATTGATCCGTCACTCGCTCAAGGAGGCGCTCTTTCGCCAGCGCTTTGGCCTCGCGGTGCTGGCGATCTATCGGCACGGCCAATCGCTTGGCCGCAAACTGGGAATGATCAAGCTTCGTGCCGGCGACCCGCTGCTGGTGCAGGGCACGGATGAACGCCTGCAATCGCTTGAGCACGATACGAACCTCGTCCGGCTCGAGGCCAGCGAGGCGCCAAGTGCGGATCGGCGAAAAAAGGGCGTCATGGCGCTGGGTTTTTTTGGAGTGG
>WTHH01000009.1 GCA_011523195.1 Verrucomicrobiales bacterium | reverse complement strand
GTCCCGCACGATCGGGTTCTGGATCGTGCCGAGCTTGGTCGCCTCGCGCTTGATGCGATTGAACATCGGCGTGGTGATGCCGCTCTTGGTGCCCGTCCCGATCGCAACCCGCTCGTACATCAGCATGGCGGTGGCCTGTTTCCAGCCCGCGTTGTACTCACCGAGGATCCAGTCGGCCGGAATGGCCAGGTCGGTGAAGAAGATCTCGTTGAAGTGCATGCCACCGTCGATCTGGTGGATGGCGCGGATCTCGATCGCCGGGTCCCGCATGTCGACGATGAACATCGAGATGCCGGCGTGCTTGACCACCTCGGGATCGGTGCGGGCGATCAGGACGCCGTAGTTCGAATGGTGAGCCAGCGTGGTCCAGACCTTCTGACCGTTGATGATCCACTGGTCGCCGTCCTTGATCGCCCTGGTCTGGAGGCTGGCGACGTCGCTTCCGGCGCCGGGTTCGGAGAACATCTGGCACCACATGTCCTCGCCACTGATCATCGCCGGCATGAACCGCTTCTTCTGTTCTTCGCTGCCGAACTCGTTGATCATCGGCAGGCACATGCCGTGGCTGATCGTGTAGGCGCCGCTGCAGTCGGGGAAGTGGGCGTACTCCTCACGCCAGATGCGTTCCTCGACCTTGGTCAGGCCGGCGCCGCCATGGGCGGTGTCGTAGGTCAAGCCCGCGAGTCCGGCCTCGGCCAGCTTGGCCAGGTTGCCAAACTTCGCACCTAGCCCCTTCCACGTTCCCGCGAGGCCAAGCGCGGCCACCTGCACCTCGCTGTTTTTGCTATTGATGAATTCGGCAACGCCGGCCCGGTCCACGTCGGGGCGCAGATTGCGCGACCGAGATGCGTTGCCCAGTGCGGCCAACGTCCGAGCCTGCCCTTTCTCGGAGAGGTTGCCTTCCGTGAGTTGATTGTGGAGTTGCTGCAACTCGGCCTTCGTCCCGGCGCGGCCAATGATCTCGATCCACGAACCGTCTTCCGGGATGGTTTTACCCTTGAGAAACACACCCAGCACTTCGCTGGCCTTGGCGGAGTCAACCGTCTTTAGCGCGAACTCCAATTGTTTCTCGTTGCCATCGGCGGTCCACTTTCCTTCGCGAACCATGTCTAGCCACGGTTCCTCGATTTCGTTCATGCTGAGCCAGGCGCCGTACTCCAGGTAATTGTCGGTCGGTTTTTCGAACACGCTCAGGGCCGCCTTCACCATGTCTTCGGACTTGGTTTTTTTGTTCGTAATCGACCGAAGCGCGGCCAGTCGCACGCGCGGGTGTTCATCCGTGACGCGCTTGGCCAAGCGGGGCGAAGCATCATCAAACTTCGACTGCCACTCGTTTAACACCTGAACCGCCGCCGTGCGGACTCGGCCGTCCTCGGCCTCGAGCAACTTGTCGAGAAGCGGCTTGTTAACGACGTCCAGCCCCTGATAAATCCACAACCCCTCGAGCAGCGCCTGCTCGGCGGTTTGTCCGGCCACCCATTTTTCGAGCGCCGGCAGAACCTTCTCTTCGCCGCGCTCCTTGAGAACGCGACGGGATTTTTCCCGCTCGAAGCCGTTCACCGAGGTCAGCTTAGCCAACAGCGCCTCAGTGCCCAATTTTGTCAGATCGGTTTTCTTAACGACCGGACGTCCCTTGTACGAAACGCGCCAGATGCGGCCATGCACGTGGTCACGGCGTTCGTCGCGGAAATCGACTTCGCCGTGCTGAATGATCGGATTCGACCAGTCGGCTATATAAAGCGCGCCGTCCGGTCCCATCTTCACGTCGATCGGGCGAAAAGTGACGCTCGGCGAACGCAGCACATCCGGCATCTCCTGCGTAACGTAGGTCGAGCCCTTTTCGCTGATGTCAAAACGAACGATGCGGTGCGCCCGGAAGTCGCAGGTGATCGCATCGCCCTGCCAGTCATCGGGGAAGTGCTCACTGCGAACCAGTTCCAGGCCACAGAATTTCGGGTAACGCCCCGGGCTGATGCTTTCCAGCAGCTTGGGCGCTCGGGCGTAGGTGAAGTACATCGCGCCCGGCACGGCGTAGCTCAGACCCTGCCCGCCCGCGCCATCGGTCACGAACGACTGGCCAAACGTGTCGTAGTGGTGACCCCACGGATTGCAGAAACCGCGCAGGAAAATTTCACTCTTCAGCGTCTCAGGGCGCATCCGCCAGACACCGCCGCTTTCCAACCGCAACACCTCGTGCGGCGTTTCCATGTGGGTGCGAATGTAAATCGACTGATTAAAATACAGCCGCCCGTCGAATCCCCAGCGCAACGTGTGCAGGATGTGATGCGTGTCCTCGGTGCCAAACCCGGCTGCGATCACCTTGCTTTCGTCCGCCTTGCCGTCGCCGTCGGTGTCCTTGAGATGCAACAGTTCCGTGCTCTGACCCACGTACACGCCGCCGTCTCCCGGCTCAATGCCGGTCGGGATCAACAGGTTGTCCGCGAACACAGTCGACTTGTCCGCCTGGCCGTCGTTGTTGGTGTCCTCCAAAATGATCACCTTATCGGTAGCCATCTGGCCGGGAAGAATCTGTGGGTACACCTCAGAACTGGCCACCCACAACCGGCCCCTGGCATCAAAGTTCATCTGGATCGGCTTGGCCAGGTGCGGGTTCTGCGCGAAGAGCTGGATCTCCAGCCCGTCTCCGAGGTTAAACTTGGGCAGCGGCTGCGGCTTAAATGACTTTTGCTCAATGGCAACCTCTTTGGTCGGCTCATGTTCATCGGCAGGTTTGATCTCCTCCCACTTTGACGTCTTCATGAACTCATACTTTCGCGACCGGGTTTTATTCAGCCCGTTGATTTCCTGTTCTTTTTCCTTGATCAACGGATCGAACATTGGGATTTCCTTAAAATTGTTCCCCTGTTCATGCTTTCGAAAACCCCAGAGGTAAGCCTGATTTTGTGGGCGCGACCGGTGGAAATACAGCTCGTTTTTGTCAACGATCAGCTTGCGAATCTTTTTCCCAATCTCTATGTCCGGCCCCGCGTCGATGAAAGCGCCGTTGCCCCACTCAGTGGATGGCGCGGTGAGAACTTCCTTTCCATCAGCCACGAGCGTGAAGCGGTCTTCCGAAAGCCCCTGGACCTGAATCCGGCCGATGGATGTCCGATCGAGCACGGCATCCGTCCTCTTTTCCCCATCAAAAAGCGGAGGCAACGCATCCATTTGGCCGGTAAGGGTGAAGCGATCCCCGGAGCGTGAAATATTCGACAGCTTAATCCCATAGCCGCCATCCCGCTCCTTGCCGTCCTCGAGGACGCCAAACCGGAACGTCGACGACAGGTACCCGACGGAAAACTCCGTCGCCGCTGCCATCGTCCAGTAGCCGTATTCGTTCAGATGAATTCCGTCGCGCGTCAACTGCGGCACGGATGAACCCGGACGGCGTTTTAGAAACCGGTACAAATCGACAAACCAGGCGTCGTGCTCCGCGGCCAGATCGCCGATGACCTCACGGTACTTTTCCAGTGCGATGTTGTGTTCCTCGCCATCTGGCAGCTTGCCTCCTAAATCTTCGTGCGAGATGGGGGCCAGGAAAACCAGGCGCAGCGGGTTTTTCTTCTGCGCGTTGGACTTGATATGGGCGATGAGCGCCTGATAGTCGGCCTTGAACTTCTCAAGCGAACTGCCGTCGAGCGAGCTGGCCATGCCGTAGCCGATGATCGCCACCGACGGCTTGATCTCCGCGATCTGTTTTTGAAGTTGCAGCCACCCTTCGTTCGCGGGTTCGTGTCCGGCCTGACGGGTCCCGAGGCCATCGCGTGCGATGCCGGCCGGAGTGTCGCCGGTCCAGCCAATGTTACGAAAGTGGAGCGACTTGCCCTGATTTTGCACCGTGAGCCGGTACTCAAGGTAACCGTACTTTTGCATCTGCTCAATCAGGCCGTCCCCGACGAGCATGATCTGGTCTCCGCCAATCAAGTTGAGCTTCTTTTGCTTGCGCGGAAATGACTTTAGCGTGCGCCTAGGTTTGAGAGACGTGGCCGGTTTGCGGGACGGCTTAGTCTTGGGCTTGGTCGCTTGGCCAAGCGGAACCGGCTTCGAGGCGGGGGGCTTGGCTTTCGGCGGTGTGGGCTTCGGGGCAACGTTTAGCGGCACCGGCTTGGAGACGGCCTGCTGCTTGGGCTGCGGCAGTTCCTTGGGAACCGGCGGCTTGGGCGCTTGGCCAAGCGCTTGACCCGCAATCGAGATTGCTACTGCAAAATATAAAAATCGGATCGGTTTCATTGTCAGCATCTTTTGTTACTTGGAAATAATGGCCGCCTCGATGGTCTCCGCCATCACTTTGGCTCCGGCGGCGTTGGGATGAATCTTGTCCGGGAACATCTCCGGCTTGCCGCTCAGCGCAGCGTACAGGTCGATGATTGGCAATTCCTTGCGCTTGGCCAGTGCTTGCACCTGCGGGATGATGCCCTCGACTACCCCTTTTTCACTAATCCCCCAGCGCGTCTGGTACACCGGCGCCGGTGAACACAACCAAATCTTGGGCTTGGTCGGAAGTGCTGCGAAGTGGTCAATCATCGCCTCGTAATCGGCGGCGTACTCCGCGCTGTGCTTCCAGTTTTGCGGTTTGGTGTCATTGGTGCCCAACTTGATAATCACCGCGTGCGGGTTGAACTCCGTCGCCTGCTTGAATTCGGGTCGTTCCCAGTAGCTGTAATCGCCCTTCTTCAGCATCGTCGCCCCGCTGACCCCGAAGTTTCGGACATCGAACCTGTCGCCCAGCGACTTGCCCATCACGAGCGGGTAGTTGTGATTTTTACGATCCTTGATCCCGGCCCCGAACGTGATGCTATCCCCTACGCAGGCCACGCGGATGGTTTCGTCGTAATCCGCGGGATCCAGCTTGTGCGGGGACTTGGATCCAACAGTAATGCATCCGGCCCCAGCCGCAGCCAAAGACACGACAACAGTATTGAGAAAATGACGCTTCTTCATTTGAAACTGCCCGATGAAACGCAATCTGCCGCCCAGTGGCAAGCTGGGTTTTGCTTGGGCCGAAGGCGATTGGCCGTTAGCGTGTCGCGCGATGAAGGTTTTCGTCACCGGAGGTGCCGGCTACATCGGCTCGGTCTGCGTGGAACAAATGCTCGAAGCCGGGCACGATGTCGTGGTGTTCGATAACCTCAGCGAGGGGCATCAGTCTGCGGTGGACGAGCGCGCAATGTTCATCGAGGGCTGCCTCAGCGACCGCGAGACCATCCTGAACGCCGTAGGCTCAAACCAACCGGAGGCCATCATGCACTTCGCTGCCAACGCACTCGTCGGCGAGTCGATGACGAATCCCTCCAAGTATTTCCGCAACAACGTGGCCAATGGCATAAACCTCCTCGAGGCCGCCGTCGAGGGAGGCGTGCGGAAGTTCGTGTTCAGCTCCACCTGCGCCACCTTCGGCGTGCCAGAGACGATGCCCATGACCGAGGCGTTGCCGCAAAACCCGATCAACCCGTACGGGGAGAGTAAGCTCATTTTCGAAAAACTGCTGCGTTGGTATCAAGAATTGCACGGATTGGAATTTGTCGCACTGCGCTATTTCAATGCAGCCGGGGCCAGCGAAAAATTCGGCGAACATCACCGCATTGAGACACACCTGATTCCAAACGTGCTCAAGGTCGCGCAGGGGCAGACGAAGGAATGCAAAATCTTCGGTACCGACTACCCCACCCCGGATGGCACCTGCGTTCGAGACTACATACACATCATCGACCTCGCGCAGGCGCATATGCTCGCAATGGAGCCGGGTAAAAACGGTTACTATAATCTCGGTAACGGCGAAGGCTACTCCGTGCGGCAGGTTATCGAGACCTGCGAACGCGTCAGCGGCAAGCCGATTCCCGCCATCGAGGAACCGCGCCGTCCGGGCGATCCCCCACGACTGGTCGCCGGCGCACAAAAGGCCATCGATGAACTGGGCTGGAAACCGCAGTTTGCTTCGCTTGACCAGATCGTCGAGTCGGCTTGGCGCTGGCATCAAGCCAACCCGAACGGCTACCCGGATTGATACCTATGTCACCCAGTCAGGATTACATCGCAAAATGCCGGGGGCTGGCCGACACGGTCGATGCCCAGATCGATGCCATTCAACAGGCCGCCGAGTGGTTTGCTGGGAGCATCCTCGCCGGACGGATGGTTCACCTGTTTGGCTCTGGGCACAGCAGGATCATGGTGGAGGAAATGTGGCCACGATACGGGTCATTCGCCGGCTTCAACCCGATCGTTGAGTTGTCGTTGACGTTTCACAACCAAGTCGTTGGTGCCAATGGCCAACGGCAGGCAATGTTTCTCGAGAACACCCACGGCTTGGCCAAGCGCATCCTGCGCAACTACGACCTCTCCGAGACCGACTCCGCCCTCGTCATCTCTTCAAGCGGCTGCAACGTCGTCCCCATCGAAGTCGCACAGGCGTTTCAGCAACGCAGCATTCGCGTTGTCGCCATCATCAGCCGCGAGCACTCCGAGGCCAGCGGCAGCCGGCATGAGTCCGGCAAAAAACTCCAAGAATTCGCCGATCTCGTGCTCGACACCGGCGCCCCGGTTGGCGATGCGATGACTCCCATCAACGGCATGGACACGCCTGTCGCCCCCGGCTCCACCGTCGGCGGCTGCATGCTTGTCAATGCCATCAAGGCCGAGGTGGCCGATCGCCTGGCCAAGGCCGAGCATCCGCCCAAGGTACTCACCGCCGGTGCCATCGTTGGCAACGAACGGGCCACGGAATTATTCGAGGCCGCCTACGATGAGCACGCACGCCGCTTAGCCAAGCTCTACGAAAATCTTGGCGCAGACTGACGCTTGGCCAAGCGCTGCGCTTGAAGTACCGGCCAAGCGCTGGTTCAATCGCGTGACATGAAAGAGCAACCACTGCGCACAACGGTGATCGGCAGCTACCCCTTCCCCGGCTGGCTTGAGTTCGCCTGCCAAAATCTTGAGGAGTTTGGTGAGGCCGACCGCGAGGAGATGATCGACGACGCCGTCGTCGCTGCGGTGCACGACCAATCAAGCGCAGGACTGGATGTCATCACCGACGGTGAACAGACCCGCCTCGATTTCAACCTCTCGTTTTACGGCTACCTCGAGGGCATCGACCTTGAATCCGCACCGCCACGCCGCTTCGGGCCACCCGCCCACGATCAACGCGGCAAACATAAAATCTCATGGCCGTTCGAGGCACCAAACGGTCTCGGCACAGTGGACGACTTCAGGCGCCTGCAACG
>WTHH01000494.1 GCA_011523195.1 Verrucomicrobiales bacterium | reverse complement strand
TGATCGTTAAAATATGTTCGCTCGATTAACCTCTTTCGGTCAGCAATCGCGATTGACCGTTCGCGGCCGCTGAGGATGGAGTTGTCAAAGCGGATTGAGTCTGTTCCGCTCAACCGAAACTTACCTTCTTTTTGGTAGTTGATGGCAAATGTCAGCGCATGGTTATCGCTGCTGATCTCCGAGTTTTCTGCATACCAATTTTGCGTGAGTGTGTAGTCGAGACCGATGAAGTTGGCGTCGAGTATATTCTGTCCGTACTGCAGAGAGACACCGGGAGAAAGCGAAGTGACAAAATCGTCGATCGTGCCCTGTTCATCGCTGAGGAAAAACACGTTGTCGTCGTATGTTCCGGACAATGATACGTGCGGCAGAATGACCACAGGGCCGAGGGTTGGGGCGAGGATGTCCTCTGGCTCAACCGCCAGCGCAGGTATAGCCTTTGCCGTCACCACAAACCAAGCGGCCACGATTCTAGCATGCCATTTTTTGAATCTATCCATCAGGTTTTGTTCGGACAAACCACCCCAGCGGGGCTGCTAAGTAAGCTTTTCGGCTGCTAATTGCAAAACATTATCCATTTGGAGTTTGGTGTTTGTCCTTTCCGCAGAGGTGGGGTGTTTTTACTCTGCGCGCGTGGACGACCTGTTTTCCAGCCCCATCACTGCCTCAACTTGCTACTGCGCGGTGTATGGCCAGCCCATCCGGCACTCCGCCTCGCCGGCGATGCACAACCCCGCCTTGGCTGAGCTTGGATTGGATTGGCGGTATCTTGCTTTTGAGGTGGCGTCCGATGAACTTGGCCAAGCGATCGCCGGGGCCAAGGCGATGCGTTACATCGGCCTTAACCTGACCGTGCCGCACAAATTGCTCGCGCTTGATATGGTCGATGTACTCGATGAATCTGCCGAAACTTGGGGGGCGGTGAACACAATCTGTTTTGAGGCCAAGGGCGAGGATGGTATTTGGACGCCGCTTGGCCAAGCGCTTGGCCAAGCGCACGGCGAAGTCCGGGCCAAGGGCTACAACACCGATGCTGACGGCATCACCCTCGCGCTGCAACAAGACTTGGGATTGGACTTGGCCGGATTGAGAGTACTCTTTCTCGGAGCCGGTGGGGCGGGCCGTGTGGCCGCACTAAAATTGGCCAAGGAGGGAGTCGCTGAACTCCATCTCGTTAATCGTACCCGGGCCAAGGCGGTGGATTTGGCCAACGAGATCCGAGACCGATTTCCATCAACCGCGGTCTCGGTCGGTTACCCCGATAATGCATCCGGTAACGTGGACTTGCTTCTCAACGCCACATCGCTTGGTCTGAAGGTAGACGACGCTCTTCCAATCGATGAAAACCAATTCAACCTGAGCCACGCCGAGGCCGTGTTTGATATGATCTACCAACCCGCAGAAACCCCGCTGTTGGCCAAGGCGGAGGCGGCCGGATGCCGCACTGCCAACGGATTGGGCATGTTGCTTTGGCAGGGGGTGAAAGCACTGGAAATCTGGACCGGCCAATCGGCTCCGGTGGAAGTCATGCGCGACGCACTTTCCGCACACATTTACGGCGATGGATGATTTCCTGCTGGAATTTTGGACCGGCGCGCCCGATGTATTCTGGGCGTTCGTATTTTTTGTTTTTGGCTCAGTGGTGGGTAGTTTTCTCAACGTGTGCATCCACCGGATGCCCCTTGAACAGAGCCTGATTCGCCCGCCGTCGCAGTGTCCCAAGTGCGAGTTTTCCATCCCGTGGCATCTCAACATGCCGATCATCAGTTGGCTGATGTTACGTGGAAAATGTAGGCAATGCTCCGAGCCGATTTCCCCTCGCTACATCGGTGTTGAAATCCTGACGGGCCTCGCTTTTCTCGCTTGTTGGGCAGTTTTTGGAGCGCAAAACACGCCAGGCGTTTTGCTCGCGACAACTTGGAGCATCGTATTGGCGGGACTGATCGCTGCGACCTTCATCGACTTTGAGCACTTCATCATCCCGGACGAAATCACGCTAGGGGGTGTTGCCGTCGGTTTTCTTATTTCCGCCGGACTGCCGTTGTTGCACGAGGCGGAGAGCGCCACCGCGTCGCTGACGGCCAGCGGCTTGGGCATCCTCGTAGGCGGTGGCTCAGTGCTCGCGGTACTGCAGCTTGGTAAATGGTTTTTCGGCAAAACGACCGTCCCACTCGAAAAAGAGGACATCGCCATATTCACGGAATCAGACTTACATCTCCCCGGTGAGGTTATTCCTTACGAGGAGATATTTTTCCGAAACTCGGACACGCTACGATTCCACGCCAACCGTCTGGAGTTAACCGATCGCTGCCTCACAAATGTCGATGTCGCGCTCTCGCCAAAAAAATTGGTCATCGGTGAGGAGACTTACGATCCGGAGACGATCACCTACCTGAAGGCCGATGCGGACGAGATGGTTATTCCGCGCGAAGCGATGGGGGTTGGGGACGTTAAATTCATGGCCGCCATCGGTGCGTTCGTCGGCTGGCAGGGGGCGTTGTTTTCGTTGATGGCAAGCGCCGTGGTCGGGGCCGCGGTGGGAGTTAGCCTGTTGGCGATTGGCCGGAAGGACTGGTCAGACCGACTGCCTTACGGGCCATACATTTCGTTGGCTGCGGTGATTTGGATTTTCTTCGGCCAAGCGATCCTCGACGCCTGGCTTGTGACGGTAAATCCCCCGGCCATTAGGAACTAGTGTTCGTGAGGTTCGGCCATTGAGAGAAACGAGAGCTGGCTGTTCAATTCCCCTCCGCTTTCGTCCTCCAGCAAGGTGGGATAGTCACCTGTAAAACAGTGGTCCGTGTATTGTGGACAGTCGGCGTTTCTTCCGTCTTTGTGGCCCAGCGCCTGATAGATCCCCTCGATTGACAGGAACGCGAGGCTGTCTGCACCGAGGTATTCGCACATCTCTGCCACGCTTTTGGTAGATGCCAAAAGCTGATCTTTGCTCGGTGTGTCGATCCCGTAAAAATCCGAATGAGTGATGGGCGGCGATGACACTCTAAAATGAATTTCCTTAGCTCCGGCTTCCCTCATCATCTGGACGATTTTCACCGAGGTCGTACCGCGTACGATGGAGTCATCGATCAGGACGATCCGCTTGCCGGCAACCAGCGTACGGTTGGCGTTGTGCTTCAGCCGAACCCCGAATGACCGTATTGACTGCTTGGGCTGAATGAATGTCCTGCCGACATAATGGTTGCGAGTGATCCCCAACTCGAACGGTATGCCAGCCTGTTCCGCATAACCGATGGCAGACGGGACGCCGGAGTCAGGAATGGGAATGACCATGTCGGCCTCTACGTTACTTTCATTCGCCAGTTCACGCCCGAATCCCTTGCGACACTCGTAGATGCTCTTGCCACCGACGATACTGTCAGGTCGAGCGAAGTAGATGTACTCAAAGATGCAGGGGCGCTCCGGTTTTTTCGGGAAAGGTTTATAGCTCTTAATCCCTTCAGCGGAAATCACGACCACCTCTCCATTTTCCACTTCGCGGACGAATTTTGCGCCGATGATATCCAATGCACAGGTTTCGGAAGCGAAAATGTAGCTCTCGTTCATTTTGCCCAAGACCAATGGTCGGATTCCCAGCGGGTCGCGCACGCCGATGAGTTTGTCGTTGGCGATCCCGACCAGTGCGTAGGCCCCGTTGATTTCATACAGGGCATCGATCACCCGGTTGACGGTGCAGCTTTTGGGGCTGCGGGCGATCAAGTGCAGGATGGTTTCCGTGTCCGAGGTCGATTGGAAAATCGCGCCTGATTTTTCCAACTGCTTACGACGCGTCAACGCGTTGGTGAGGTTGCCATTGTGCGCCAGCGCAAATCCACCGCCGGCCAAATCTGCAAACAGTGGCTGCACATTTCGAAGCACCGTTTCGCCTGTGGTGGAATATCGGACGTGCCCGATCGCGCTGTTGCCGGCCAGCCGCTTCATCACAGACGGCTTTGTAAAGCTGTCGCTCACCAGCCCCATGCGGCGCTCGGCATAAAACTGTTTCCCATCGGAACTCACGATCCCGGCGGCCTCCTGTCCCCGGTGCTGAAGCGCCTGGAGGCCAAGCGCAACCAGAGTTGTGGCATCCTCGTGGCCGAATATCCCAAACACACCGCACTCCTCCCGCAGTTCGTCCCCGGCCCAGTCTGTATCTTCTGCGAGTTGGGTCGGGGCGTCTGGTTGGTGGGGGTTCATACGCTGTCCTTTGCTGCGTTATTTTTTATCCATGACCCGAGCGATGGTGTTCCACCATACGTCATGCAGGTCTGAAAGATTCCAACTGAGGCTGTTGTCTCCGGCTTTGACGTCGAGTGTGTCACTGCCAGTCACAGTGCCAATCCGTGCCGACGGCACGCCGAGCAATTTCGCGCGATCCACGGCGGCACCGGCTTCGGCTTCGCTGGTGGTAATAATCACGCGGCCGTGAGCCTCGCCGTACAGCAACGCATCTAGCCGTTCACACTCGGCCTCGCTCAAGTCTATCTCTGCACCGGTAAGCCTCGGCGTCTGCCGGGCGGTCAACTCCGAGATCGCGCACTCCGCCAGTGCCACGGCCAAGCCGCCCTCGGCACAGTCGTGCGCGCTTTTGACCACGCCGGTTTCGATTAGGCCAAGCAGCGCATCGTGCAGGGTCTTTTCCCTGGCCAAGGCGCACGGCGGCGGCGTGCCCTCCTTGCGTTCGTGCTCGACCTGCAACAACGCCGAGCCGCCCAAGCCAAGCAGAGGATCGTCCGAATCGACCGCTTGGCCAAGCAGGATGACAGCATCGCCTTCATCTTTAAACCACTGGCTGGTAATGTGTTCCGGCTTTTCGACCAAGCCGACCATCCCCACCGTCGGGGTCGGATCGATGGCCCCGGCCGGGTTTTGGTTGTACAGGCTGACGTTGCCGCCTGTCACCGGCGTGCCAAACGCCTCGCAGGCCTCGGCCAAGCCGCGCACGCTCTCTTTAAGCTGCCAAAACAGCTCCGGATTGTGCGGATTACCAAAGTTCAAATTGTCCGTCGCCCCGAGCGGCCTTGCACCGGAGCAGACTAAGTTTCGGGCCGCCTCCGCCACGGTGGCTTTGCTGCCCTCGTAGGGGTCGAGGTAAACCTGCACGCCGTTGCAGTCGACTGACATCGCGAGGTACTTGTCCGGAATATCATCCTGCGGCTCGTCGATAGGCAGTGGTGGATACGAGTCGGCCTTGACCCGGATGACCGCGGCGTCGGAGCCGGGGTTGATCGCGGTGCCGGCGCGGACCATGTGGTCGTACTGCCGATACACCCAGTTCTTGGAGGCGATCGATGGCCAGCCAAGCAGCTTGGCCAAGGCCGCCTCCGGCTTGGCCAAGGCGGGAACGTCAGCGAGCTGAAGCGCTCGGGTTTTTTGGAGGTACTCCGGCTCCTTGGAATCGCGATGGTACAGCGGCGCCTCGTCGGCGAGCTTGGCTGCCGGCACGGTGGCGACCACTTCGCCGCGGTTCTTGACCACCATCATGCCGTCGTCGGTCACCTTGCCCACCTCGGCCCAGGGCAGATCCCACTTGTCGAAAATCCGCTTCACCTCTTCCTCGCGCCCCTTGTGCACGATGATGAGCATACGCTCCTGCGATTCGCTCAGCAGAATCTCGTACGGCGTCATGTTGGGTGCGCGCTGCGGCACCTTGGCCAAGTCAATCTCGATGCCAGTACCGCCGCGGGCCGCTGTCTCGCAGGTGGAGCAGGTCAGGCCGGCTGCGCCCATGTCCTGTATTCCCGCGACCGCGCCGGTCGCCAGCAACTCGAGGCAGGCTTCCATGCAGAGTTTCTCCATGAACGGGTCGCCCACCTGCACAGCGCCGCGTTGTTGCTCGGCCGATTCCTCGGTCAAATCCTGCGACGCAAACGCCGCGCCGGCCAAGCCGTCGCGCCCGGTCGCCGGGCCGACGTAAAACACCGGGTTGCCCACGCCCTTGGCCGCCCCGCGTGCCAATTGGCTGTGGCGCAACACCCCGAGGCTGAAGGCGTTAACCAGCGGATTTCCTTCATAAGAGGGGTCAAAATAGACTTCTCCGGCCACCGTTGGGAGGCCGATGCAGTTACCGTAATGGGCGATGCCGGCCACCACGCCGCGAAACAACCGCCGCACGGTTGGTGACTCGAGGCTGCCGAATCTCAGCGAATTCATGTTCGCGATCGGCCGGGCGCCCATGGTGAAAATATCGCGGATGATCCCGCCCACGCCGGTGGCCGCCCCCTGAAACGGCTCGACTGCGCTGGGATGGTTGTGCGACTCGATTTTGAACGCCACCCCGAGGCCGTCCCCCATGTCGATCACCCCGGCATTTTCCTCGCCAGCAGCCACGATCACCTTTGGCGAACGGGTGGGGAAAGTCTTCAGCAGCGCGCGGGTGTTTTTGTAGGAGCAGTGTTCGCTCCACATGACGGAGAAGATGCCCAGCTCGGTGAAGTTTGGCTCGCGGCCGAGGATCTCAAGAATATGCTCGTATTCCTCCGGCGTGATGCCGTGTTCCTTGATGACTTCCGGGGTGATCTCGGTGTCGGGCATCTGTCACAGCCTGCGCACTTGGCGCGGCGTCCTCAATTGAAATGGAGTCATCGAATCGTAGGCTCGCATGTTCCCGTTAACCGGTCTGCGGCAGGATAGTAACGCGAAAAACCGGATGCAAGACTACCGTGAGATTTCGTGAAGATTTCGTTCCGGACGGGTCACGCCACTTGCCAAGCGCCTGCCCCTTCGACAGGATGTCCCCGCTTGGTTTTGCTCCGATGAACCGCCTGTTTTTATCCCTCCTGCTCACGCTTGGCCTCCTCACGGCCACGGCGAATGCAGCATTCGAGGGCCGTGTGCCGGTACTCCTTCAATTGGAAGAACCGGCATTGGTTCCGTTTTATCTCAACCAGCAGGAGCGCGGTATCGACGAGGCAGCGCTTGGCCAAGCTCTGCGACGACACGCCAAGCGACTGGCCAATGAGCAGGATGGCTTGGCCAAGCGGCTGACCGCCCGTGGTATTCGCGTGACCAAGCGCTTCATCCGTGTGACCAACGCCCTGCGCGTGCGTGTCGCCCCGGCGGCCATCCCCGGCTTGGCCAAGCTCCCCGGTGTGCAGCGGGTTGAGCGGCCAAGGGCGTACAGCCTGCTCACTAAGAAAAGCGTTCCGGCTGTCGGCGCGAAAACCGCCTGGGGCACGCGGGAGACCGGTTTTGACGGCAAGGGCATACGGATTGCGGTGATCGACTCCGGCGTCGACTACACCCACGCGATGTTTG
>WTHH01000266.1 GCA_011523195.1 Verrucomicrobiales bacterium | reverse complement strand
TCGACAAATTGATATCTATTCCACTGAAACGGCTTGTTTGATGCCGAATTTGTCGATGCGCTTGCGGAGGGTGGCACGGGTGATGCCCAACAGCTTGGAGGCTTGCACCTGGTTGCCGTTGGTCTCGCGCAGGGCGTGAGCCACGAGTTCGCGCTCGACAGCTGGCAACACGGCTAAGTCAGGCTGAGACTTAGACCATTGAAAGAGAGTTGCGGCCACGGCGCTGATGTCGTTGGCTGCCGCAGGCGCAACGGCGGCCATAGCTTGGCCAAGCGCTCGGGTTTGGGGCGTAGTGGGTATAGCAGCCCCCCCTGTTCGTATGTCCGACGGCAGGTCGTCGGTGCGGATGGCATCGCCCTTGGCCATGACGATGGTGCGCCGCAGGACGTTCTCGAGTTCGCGCACATTTCCCGGCCAGGTGTAATCGACGAGTGCCGCCTGAGCGTCCTCGAGGATGGACTTGGCCTTGCTGCCTTCGGTGTCGGCAATGGTCTTGAGGAAATAGTCTATCAATAGTGGGATGTCGCCGGGCCGTTCGCGCAACGGCGGGAGGCTGACCCGCACGACGTTGAGCCGGTAAAACAAATCCTCCCGAAATTCCCTATCGGCCACGGCTTCCTCAAGTCGCTTGTTGGTGGCGGCAATGATGCGGACGTCGACTTTGATGGGTTTGTTGCCCCCGACGCGCTCGATAGTGCCGTTTTGAAGGACGCGCAGGATCTTGGCCTGGGTGGCCAGCGTCATGTCGCCAATCTCGTCGAGGAACAGGGTGCCTTGATCGCACTGCTCGAATTTGCCAATGCGCTGCGAGGTCGCCCCGGTGAAGGCGCCCTTTTCGTGTCCGAACAATTCGCTCTCGAGCAGATTCTCCGGGATGGCGGCGCAGTTGATCGGCAGGTACGGCTGATCGTTGCGCTGACTGTTGTGGTAGATGGCACGGGCAACAAGTTCCTTGCCGGTACCGCTCTCGCCGGTGATCAACGCTGTAGCGTCTGAGCCGGCCAATTGGCCGATCATCTTGAACACCTCCTGCATCGGCTGGCTGCGGCCGACGATACCCATGTCATAATCCTCGGACTCGAGCAGCGGTTCGCAGGCGACGACCTGCTTCATGTCGCGCGCGGCCTTGAGGGCGTCAGCGACGAGTTGCTTGAGCTGTGGCACGTCGAAAGGCTTAAGCAGGTAATCGTAGGCGCCGAGTTTCATCGCCTCGATCGCGGTCTGGGTGGTGCCGAACGCGGTCATCATGATGACAGGCAGCTTGGCGTCGTCCTGCCGAATGCGGCGAAGTGTCTCCAGCCCGGTGATGCCGCCCATCCGGACGTCCATCAGCACGAGATCCGGCTGAAACGACTTGATGACCTCCAGCCCCTCCTCACCGCTGGCTGCGGTTTCCAGTTCCAATTCCGGTGAGTTAAATATGCGCTTGAAGGAGTAGCGCACATCATCTTCGTCATCGATCAGGAGAAGTTTGTCCATCTTTGTCCTATCCGGCATGCAGAGTATACGGAGAGGGAGGGCTTTACACAACCCGGCAGAAAAGATTGCGCTTGGCCAAGCGCTGGCCGTACGCTGGCGACCTAGTCACGCTTGGTTTATTCTCATGAACACACCCTCCAATCGCCGTAAGTTTTTAGCCGCCACAAGCGCCGCGATCGCCGCTACGTCCCTGCCCGGCCAAGCGCTCGGCCGGAAGGATAAGCAGGAAATCATCGATCTGCACCAGCACACCAACTACAGCGGCCGCAACGATGAACGGCTGCTCCGGCACCAAAAGGCGATGGGCATCAAGTGGACCGTGCTGCTGCCAGCCGGGCGAAAATTTGGCCTCGGCGCAATCTGCGGTGGCAACAAGACGGTGCGCAGGGTGGTCGTCAAGAATCCAAAAAACTACGTTCACTTCGCCAACGAGATCGCGGATCACCCGGAGTGCATCGAGACGATCGAGACGTACCTGAAAAAAGGGGCCGTCGGGATCGGTGAACAAAAGTTCCGGGTCGATTGTGACTCAAAACACATCGAACGCATTGCCGAACTGGCGCAGGAATACGATGTGCCGGTGTTAATGCATTTCGAGCACGACAACTACAACACCGGCATTGAGCGATTCCACAAGGTGCTCGAGAAATTCCCGAAGGTAAACTTCATCGGCCACGCTCAAACGTGGTGGGGCAACATCGACAAAAACCACAAACAGGAGGTGATGTATCCCAAGGGCAAGGTGACACCCTCCGGCATCAGCGACCGACTATTGAGCGACTACCCGAACATGTTCGGCGACATGTCGGCAGGCTCTGGGCAAAACGCGCTAATCCGTGATGAGGCCCATGCGGTCGATTTCATCAAGCGGCATCAGGACAAGTTGATCTACGGGAGCGACTGCAATGACCTGATCGGCCGAGGTCCAAGCTGCATCGGCGCACGAACGATCGGAATCATCCGCCGCCTCATCCCGGATCGAAAAATCCAGGACAAACTCTTCAGCGGAAACGCCCGCCGCATCATCCGCATCCCGAAGTAAGCTAACAACTCGTCGGGACTTCCTGCAGGACCTTAATACAGTGGGGGATAGCGCCCTCGACAAAGCCGAGGCACTCGACGGCGCCCTTCGGTTTGCCGGGCAGACAAATCACGAGCGCTGTGTCGATCACGGCGGCGAGGTTGCGCGACAAGATGGCGTTAGGGGTGATCTTCATAGACTCAATCCGCATCACTTCACCGAAGCCAGGCAGTTCGCGCACCGCCATCTCGAGCACCGCCTCGGGCGTGACATCGCGCGGCGCGACGCCGGTGCCACCGGTGGTCAGGATCATTTGGCAGCCCTTGTTGACCTGTGTGCGCAGGGCCCGTTGAATGTCGCTAATCTCGTCCGGCACGACATCCTCGGCCAGCACTTCCCAGCCGTAACCGGTCGCGGCCTCGTTGAGCGCCGGGCCACCGGCATCCTCGTAGACCCCCTGAGTTGCTCGGTCAGAAACCGAGATGATCCCCACTTGAATCTGCATCGCGCTAGGTCAGTAGATGAGTTGAAACTCCGGCAGCATGGCCACCGCCCAAAGGATGTCCTCGACCGACTCTTTCGCGTTCTCTCCACCGGCCAAACCGTCGAGCATCCCGGCCTCGGCCTCGGTCGGGCCACGGCCAAGCGCAAGGTGGAAAAGGCGCTTGGCCAAGCGCTCCTGTTTTTCCGCGCCGTTGGCCAAGGCGGCCGCACCGTCCTTGATGATCCTCGAAAGCACTTCGCCGTTGGTCAATGCCAGCGCCTGTAGCGTGGTGGCCACAGACGGACGCTGGGTGGTGACTTGCTCGCGGTTCGGCCGGCCAAGCGCCGTGGTCAACGCGGTTTTGTTTTGCAACGATTCGCGAAACTTCCCGCCGAACGCCAGGTCTGAGCCGTTCACTTTCAGCTCCTTGGCCAAGCGCCAAGGCGCCACGTCAAGCCCGCCCAACTCGGAGGCGGTCGCCCACTTGCTATCGTCGTACTCAGGCTTGTTCCAGCCCTTGATATCCTCCGTGTTGACCTTCCACGTTTTGTCCGAGATCACATCCTTTGTGCTGCCGTCCTCAAATTGAAAACGGATGCCCAGCCACAAGCCGGCCGGGCTGGCGTCCTCACCGGAATTGGTCGCCATCACGGTGACCACATTGCGGCCGGCCTTGAATCGGTCGGCGAGGTTGCGGAATTTCAGTTCCTTCCAATTATTGCCAGCCATCCCGTTGCGATGATTGACGAGCAGAACGAACGTGTTATCGGCCGAGACGATCACGTCAGCCGTCTTGGGTTTGCCGGGCAACTCAAACGATTTCCGGAAATAAGCCGACCCCGGATTGGCGTTTTTTGCAGCATCGGCATTACTCCAGATCCAGTTGGCCTCCGGCACGTCGGTGTCTTTTTTCTTCTCGAGATTCGCCCCGTCGAACTTGATCTTTTTGGCCGGTGAATTTTTCCAGTTGCCGGTCAGCGTGGCGATCGCGTCGACGAACTGCTCCGCCGACATGCGGCGCACGAGTGGCCCACGAAAAACAAATTCCTTTTCCGCCTGCTCGGAGCCGTTCACTGCCGGAAGCTGATACGCACGCGAGGTCATGATCTGTTCCATGGTGAACTTCAGGTCATGTCCGTTGTCGGCCAGATCGCTCGCAAGCAAATCCAGCAGGTCGGTGTTCCACGATTCGTTTTCCATTTCGTCAACCGGCTCCACGAGACCGTGCCCGAGGAAGCGCGCCCAGAGCCGGTTCACAATCGTGCGACTGAGCCGGCCGTTATTCGGGCTGGTCACCGCCTCGGCCAGTTGCCGGATGCGCGTGGCCTTGTCCGCCTTGGGATCAATCTTGCCCAACTCGGGATGAATGAATCGCACGTCGGAAATCTTGCCGGTCGGCTTGTCGCACTCGACCATCTCAAGCGGCTTGTCCGCGTACACACTCGCGAGCGCATAGGCATCTGCCAGCGACCAGTCGTTTATGAAGCTGTCGTGGCACGAGGCGCACTTGAGATTCACGCCCATGAAAATCTGCGAGATGTGCTGGGCCGCCTGCATCTGCGGTTTCTGGCTGGCGTTCACCACGCCTCGCCATACGATGCCCTTGGTGAACCCCTGAGAGTGCTCCGTGGGATTGACCAACTCGTACACGAACTTGTCGTACGGCTTGTTGTTGAAAAGCGATCCGTACAGCCAGCCGGTGATCTGCTTGCGACCGCCGTCGATGTAGCCGGTCCCGGCGTAGTCGTTGCGCAGGATATCATTCCAAAACGCCAACCAATGCTCTGCGTACGACTTGCGATCAGCAAGCAGTCGCCGAACCAGCTTGCGGCGTTTCTCCGCGTCCGTGTCCGCCACGAACGCCTCGAGTTCCTCCACCGGCGGCAGCAAGCCGATCGTGTCGAGATAAACGCGCCGGGCAAAAATTCGATCCGAGACTACCTTCCCGGTATCGACATTGTGCTTGGCGAAGTACGGCTTCAGCAGACGGTCGATCGGGTGGCCTCCTTCCGGCCCGGGCAACTTCGGCCGGTTCGGCTTCAGGTTCAGTACCGGCGCCTTGGCGAAGTTTGCACCCTCCTCCCACTTGCGTCCCTGATCGATCCAAGCCCGCATCAAACCGACCTGTTCCGGGGTGAATTTCGAGCCCTTCTGCGGCATCACGTTGTCGGGGTCGACCCCGGACACCAACTCGACGAGATAACTTCCGGAGCTGTCGCCCACCACCACCGACTCCCCGGTGTCTCCGCCCGCCAGCAACTTTTCGCGCGTCTCGAGGCTGAACCCACCCTTGGACTTGCCCTTGCCGTGGCACTTGGTGCAGCTCTGCTCGAGCAGCGGATAAATCTCCTTGGCAAAACTGACCTTATGGTCGGCAGCCGGCGGCAACTTCGCCTTTTGCTCGGCGGTCAACTGAGCCCGAACTTCCCCGGGTAACACCAACAGCAAACCGGCACACGCAACGGTAACTCGAAAAACGACTTTCACGGTGCCCGGAAGATATAAGGCCGCACTCCGCCGGAAAAGGAAAATGCACTAAAAATGCCCGGGCAAAATCTCGAATACCCGGAGCGTCAAATTCCCATCCAGACTATCACTCACATCCCGGAATGCCGGGTCGGTCGCCAACTTTTCCGCCAGAGACGACCCCGGGATGGCGATCGTGTACTTGGCACCTGATCGTTTGTACGCCTCAAGTTGTCCGCTTCGCACATCGCCATACCAAGGTTGGCCGAGGTGCCAGGCGACGTACAATCCGACCCGATGGCCTTCAGCTGAAAAAAACGTCGAGCCGACGACCGGCCCCACCGCGCCTGCTTTCTTCATCCGCTGGGCCAAGTCCTGCGCGTAGATGCCAGCATCCGGTTGCACCGGTGTCCGCAGGGCCAGAGCAATCAAAAATAACAACGCACAGGTGCAGGCGATAATCTCGCGCTTAGCCAACGACTTCCCTGTTTGGCCAAGCGCGAGGATGAAAAACAGAGGCAGAAACAAATAAAAATAACGTAAATCCACCGGCATCACGTAAACCGGCAGATACACGCCACCGAGGCAAACCAGCGGAATAACCGACCAGCGCCAGCGCTCGGTCAGCCAGTTTTTTACCCGGGGCGGCTTGGCGACTAGCGCCAGAATGAAAACCAGAGTGCCGAGGCCAAACCAACCGAACAACTTCCCTGCCCCGTCGAAGGCCGCCAAAAACTGAAACACTGTTAATGTATTTCGGCCGATGAGCGAGAGTTGATGCGAGAAATTTTTACCACTCCCGAACGGCGACCAGTAGCCGTAGTTCATCCGGCTCGGATCCTCCCACGCCGTCACTCGGCCCGTATCTGGCTGGTAAACCGTACTGCCGAACGGGTGCGGCGCCGGCCGCTCATTCCCCGGACCGACGATCGCGTGGGCGATCGCGCCGGAGGTTGAGAAGGTCGGCTTGTCGTACTTGACCGACAGCGTAATTGTCCACGGCAGCGCGACCAAAAGGAACAAACCAAGCGCTTGGCTAAGCTGTCGCCAGGCCGCCTGCCGATTCTCCGCTTGGCCAAGCCGCCAGCAGAGCGCGAGTAGTACGCTCACCACCAGGCCGACCGGCAACGCCACCGCCTTGGCCAAGTAAGCCAAGCCCCACGTCGCGCCGGAGCCAAGCGCTCGACGACGGCTCGTTAGCCAGTCCGGCGAAACCGCTTGGCCAAGCGCAAACGCCATCAACCCGGCAACCAGCAGGTCCGGCGTCATATGATCCGGCATCCAGCTGGGGATCGTCAACGCGAGCACAACAGCCACGATCAACTCGTCGATCAACCGAAGCCCCACCGCGCGAACCAAAAAAAGGCTGCCGTGGAAAAAAACACCGCCGGAAATCAACATTGCCAGTTTACCCGCCAGCAACGGCTCCACGCCCAGCCACAAAAATGGCACCATCAGCCAACTCAAAAGCGGCCCCCAATAGCCGTTCACGGCGAAGTCCAAATTGCCCGTCGACCAGTACTCCGCCACGCGCATGTACGCGATGGCATCGGTATTGAGCCGGGGCAGATTTTTGAGCATCGACACCAGCATCCACCTGTGGCACGCGCGCACCAAGGTCACCGTGGGGCAGACCTCACGCGCCACGCTGATCTCTGCGCTCACCACCATGGGCGGCTTCGCGGGCCTGCTCGTGGCCGAGCACCCCGGCTTGCGCAGCATCGGCACCCTCGGGGTGGTGAGCGTGCTCAGCTGTGTGTCCGTGGCGTTCCTCGTGCTGCATCCCGGCCGCCGGGGCGGCGCGGC
>WTHH01000298.1 GCA_011523195.1 Verrucomicrobiales bacterium | reverse complement strand
GAATTTTGGCCGTCCTTTGTTGGGCAAGGGCGCAAGGATGCTGACTGCCTCGACAAAGATCGTGCCGTTCAACGACAACGCAGCCAAGGCGATCGATAAGCAGGAAGTTTACCCTGCGCCAACCAAGGGCTTCACCGAGGAGGTCTACAAGATTTATCCAAAGGCTGACAAGGTCGGTAACACCACGGCAGTGCTTGTTAATCCCAAAGGCGATCGCGGCGTGACAATGTCGTGGCCGGTCAAGCAGTTGCCGTTTTTGACGCAGTGGAAAAACACGGCGGCGGAAACCACTGGCTACGTGACCGGCATTGAGCCGGGCACCGGTTTCCCGCACAACCGGAACTATGAGCGCAAGTTTGGTCGTGTGCCGAAGTTGGCTCCTGGCAAAACCCGGTCGTTTGACCTGGGTTTTAGAATCCTCAGAAGCAAGTCCGAGGTGGAGAGCGCAGTAGGTGATGTCAAAAAGCTGCAGGGAACAACCGGTCCGGAGATTCAAAAAGAACCGGAAGCGTTGCCTGAAGAATGAGCGTGCGCGTCGCGAAGTAAGCCGGGTTGTTTTTTGCGCTTGGCCAAGCGATGGATGATTCCCATAGTCCGCGCCCTGATTCGATTCAAGAAATGAAAATAATATCCTTGACTCCCATGGCGGTGGTGTTGGCCTTTGTGATCACTGCCCCTTTGGCCAAGGCCGACTGGAAAATTGTCGATAAAGCGAATCCGCTTGGCCCGGGTAGTGCGGTCGACGTGCTGCAGGACGGTAAGCCATTGGCACGCCTCGTGTACGGCGAAGGCCAAATCAAACCGTTTCTGCATGTGTTCGGAACGGATGGCGAACTCGTCACCAACCCGGGCCTCGACAAGGCAGGTAAGGGTGCTGGGCTTTTCAACCATCATCGCGGCATCTTCATCGGCTGGAACAAGGTTTCATCCGATCTCGGCAACTACGACATGTGGCATCGGGGCGGCCCGGGGCAGGGTCGATACGATATAGTGAAATTTGAAAACACGACGACTAAAAACTCCGGCTCGATCGTTGCTCACATCAAATGGCGTGCGACAAAAAAAGACGCCTCTGGCAGTGATGTGATCATCTCGGAGCGTCGTACGTTTCGCGTCTTGCGTCCCGCCGGGAAGCACACCCAAATCGACGCCAGTTTTGAACTAAAAGCTGAGCGTGATGTCAGTCTAGGTGGCGATCTGCAACATGCCGGTGTTCACTTCCGTGCCCACACAGAAGTGGCAAAACGCAACAAGGAAACGAGCTATCTCTGGGAGCCAAGCGAAGCCAAGGGCGGCGGGCGTGTCATTCACGACAACCACCAGTGGGCGAGGCTTCTTTTTCCGATCGGCAAACGCTGGTACACCGCCCAGGAAATGAATTCCCCGAAAAACGAAGTAAAGGAATTGTCCTGGAGGGACTATGGTCGCTTTGGCTATTTCCTGCCCAAGTCTCTTAAAAAAGGGCAGCCATTCAATCTGAAATTCCGCTTCGCCATCGAGGAGGTCGACGCGCCGGCCAATGCGCCCAAGCAGTCCGAGGAGCAGATTAAAAAATCCCAAAAAAAATGCGTTCGCCGCTACGAGTCATTTTTAAAATCGCTCGATTGAGCGATCGCTTGGCCAAGCGCTTGGTTTGATTATTCCATGTCAATTTGCGACAAGCTGAATCCGTCCCTTCGCAGTCTTCCGGTATATCAGCCGGGGCGACCGATTGAGGAGGTGGCCCGCGAACTTGGCCTCGTGCCGGCTGAAATCATCAAGGTTGCCTCCAACGAAAATCCGCTTGGCCCCAGCCCGAAAGCGATCGAGGCCATGCAGGCTTCAGTAAATCAAAGCCACCTTTATCCAGACGGCAACGCGTTTTACCTGAAAAATAAACTAGCAGCAAAATTGGACTTGGAGCCGAATAACATCATTCTGGGCAACGGCTCCAATGAGATTATCGAGTTTGTTTCCCACGCGTTGCTTGGCCCCTCCGATGAGATTGTCGTTTCGCAATATTGTTTCGCGATCTATCCGCTCGTTGCAATGATGATGGGTGCGAAGGTCAACGCCGTGCCGGCTATTGAATACGGACACGATCTCCCGGCGATGCTCAATGCGATCACGCCGGAAACGCGAATCGTTTGGGTCGCCAATCCGAATAACCCCACCGGCACCTTGGCCAAGCCGGACGACGTTCGAGCACTTGTTGAAAGCGTACCTGACGATGTGTTGCTGGTGATGGATGAGGCCTACTATGAATTTCTCGACGCCCCGGTTGACCTGCTGCCATTGATTCGTTCCGGGGACAACCCAAACCTTTTGGTTATGCGCACCTTCTCCAAAATCTACGGATTGGCTGGGTTGCGAATCGGGTACGGTTTTGGCCATCCTGATTTTATTTCAGCGCTCGAGAAAGTGCGGCAGCCGTTTAACACGAACTCCATCGCCCAGGCCGGCGCGATGGCTGCGCTGGACGATGGCGATCATCTTCTCGACACACGGAAGGTCAACGCCGAAGGACTGCAGTATTTCGAATCGTTTTGCGAAGATAATGGATACGAGTTCGTCCCGTCCGCAGCCAACTTCGTCTTGATTCGAGTCGGTGACGGTCAGGACATTTTCGAGGAGCTTCAAAAACAGGGCGTCATCACTCGACCGATGGGCGGCTACGGCCTGCCGGAATGGATTCGCCTCTCTATCGGCACCGTCGATGAAAACAAACGCGCCGCCGAAGCCCTCAAAGCTGCGCTGACCTGACGCAAGGTAGGGACGGCAGTCCCAGCCGTCCTAAATAAAATTCACGACCAAGGCCGGCTCGGAGAGTTAGACTTCTGCTTTTTTCAGTCGCCATCGGTCAGCGGCCAATCGAACTGGATGTGTTTGCCGTTGCGCAGCAACGTCAGGGGTAGTTCTTCTCCCCCCTCATAGTTGCGTTTCGCGCGATGTTTTTGCAGGGCATCTCCAGAGCTGTCTTGTGCAGCTTCAGCTTGCCCAATTTTCCTGCGAGCCCGTTTTTGTTATTCGGATAATCTTCGTGAGGAGCGAGCACGCGCCGCATTGTTTTCTCGAGGGATGCGATGGAGTTGTAGGCGTCGGCGCCTGCAGCTGATTGGGTTCCATAACGTTCGTACATCGTGCCATCGGCGTTGACGAACATCGCGGCCCAGTTCAGGTCGTAGTCGAATTGAAACTGCGACAAGTCGACCCACTTCATTTCAACCTGTCAAACGGCGACAAACTGTTCCTGCGTTAAGCGGATGATTTGCTGGTTGTTCTTTGCCACCTTAGCGTCGAACCTCTTGCTGGCGTGGCAGGGGACGTATCGAAACGTGACAAACAATGGCTTGTTGGTGCGCTTGGCCTAGGCACGCGCGGCGTCGATGTTGTTGTAGATCGAAAAAAACCGCGCCCTGGGCATTTTTCATCCTGCAAAAAGTCAAGCAGCTTGGTTTGGCTGAATCCAGCTTGGCCAAGTGCAACGAGCAACGAAGCCGGGAGAATGTTGGAGAGGTGTTTTGTTTTCATCGTGATTCAAGAGATTGTATAAAAAGAGGAACTGATGCCCGCTTGGTTGAATCTGTAAGGCCTTTTCTTCCCGCTTGCCAAGTGAGCGGTTTTTCAATACTGCTGACCGGCAGATGAGTAAACCACTCGAGGGAAAAACCGGTGTTGTCTTTGGGGTAGCTAACAAGAATTCGATAGCATGGGGAATCGCGAAGGCGTGGCATGAGGCTGGGGCCAGGCTGGCGTTCACCTATCAGGGGGAAAGGCTGAAGGGAAAGGTTGAAAAACTGGTGGCTGATTTTGGTGGAGACTCGCTAATTACTGAGTGCGACGTGAGTAGCGATGAGGATATTGACCGCGTATTTGGGGAAGTCGGAGCGCACTTCAACGGCAAACTCGACATGTTGCTGCATTCAGTGGCGTTTGCGCCGCGCGAGGCGCTTGAGGGCCGTTTTGCCGATACAACGCGTGAGGCATTTTCCACGGCGCACGATATCAGTGCCTACTCGTTGGTGGCCTTGGCCAAGCGCGCCGCACCATTGATGACCGATGGAGGCAGCATCATCGGTATGAGCTATTATGGTGCGGAGAAAGTGATCAAACATTACAATGTCATGGGCGTGGCCAAGGCGGCGCTTGAGGCGAGCACACGCTATCTTGCTGCCGATCTCGGTGAGCAAAAGATTCGCGTCAACTGCATCAGCGCCGGCCCGGTAAACACGCTTGCCGCACGGGGAATCGCAGGTTTTTCAGATATGCTGAAGCATTATGACGAGCATGCGCCTCTTCGTCGAAACGTGACGCATGAGGAACTCGGCCAGACCGGAGTCTTCCTTGCCAGCGACGGCGGCGCGGCCATCACCGGCCAGGTCATCTACGTCGACTGCGGCTACCAAATTATGGGCGGCATGTGATCGGTACGCTGTTAGCGCTGTATTCTTAACTCATTCTCTAGCCCTTCACGGAAGGTGGGGTGGGTGTATTCGAAACCAAGCGCCTCTTTGAATCGTTTGTTCGACACTCGCTTGTTTGTGATGCCTCTTTTTCGTGTGGACGGGTCGGGTTCAGGGGCGAATGGTGGTAGTGGGCTATTTGTTCTTTCACTTAGCCATTCGAAGAAATTCAGTTGGCTCACCGGTTCGTCGTCGGTGATGTTGAAAGTGCCGCCATTTCCGTCGAACGACCGGATGATCGCCTTAGCGAGATCGTCGCGGTGAACCATGTTAAGGAATCGTTCGCCGGTGCCTTCGATGGTTGCGGCCCCTTTTATGAATTGTTGAAACAGGTAGCCTCGCCCTGGGCCGTAGATACCGGAAGAGCGTAAAATTGTGGCAGGGCTGTCGACTGATGCGATTTGATCCTCTGCGTCGCGGAGAGTCTTACTCGTGGCGGTGTCCATTGCTGTGCGCGATTTTTCGTCGACCCATTCGCCTTCTGTTTGGCGGTAGACGCTGGTGCTGCTGATGAACACGGCTGACCGGGCGGTGTGTGTTTTCAGCCAAGCGCAAACATTCGCTATGCCGGCTCCGAAGACACGTTGATGCGCCTCCCGCCCCCCGCGCGAGGAGGACACCGCAACGACGACATGGTCAAACGACTCCTCAAGTCGGTCGAGTGCTCCGGCTTCGGTTATGTCGAGATTGAGTGGGTGAATGCCGAGCTTATCCAAGCGGTTGTTTTGCTCGTCGGCCCTGCGGATACCGGTGACGCTGTGGCCAAGCGCGATTAGCCTTTGGCCAAGCGCTTCGCCGACATAACCGCAACCGATGATCAGTGACCGCACGTCGGCACTCTATCGCTTGGACAAAGTCTGATCGAACCATTTTGGACTTTGCCAGTCACGAGTTGCCCCTTACTTTTTCGTCGGAACATGAGTGGATTGAAGAAGTTAAAGGCGAAACAGGTTTACATTCTGGCAAACGGTGATCTCCGCCTGTCAGCCAATCAGGTTTGCTGGGCGGAGCAGTCCAAGATGGAGACTGCCTTGAGCAAGGCACTCAAGGCGGAGGGCTGGGTTACTGTGAGAGCAAACGGATTCGACCGAAAAAAGAAACACGGATTCATCGACTCGCAAAAACGCGGTATGGAGGTGTTCCGGACGATGGATCCGGATGCTCCGTTGATCGTCGCTGAGTGCGTTTGGCAATATAGCCAGCATATCCTGCCCGGGCTTTCCACTCACCGCGGCCCGATTCTCACGGTGGCCAACTGGAGCGGAACCTGGCCGGGGTTGGTTGGAATGCTAAACCTAAACGGGTCGCTTACGAAAATGGGCGTCGAATACAGTACCCTTTGGAGTGAGAAATTTGCCGATCGATATTTTCAAGACAGCCTGCGGCAGTGGCTCAGTGATGGCGAAGTGAACCACGACCAGAGTCATGTCCGGGATTTGGAACGGCTCAAATTGCCGTTGAAGGAAGTGCAGTTTGGCCAAGCGGTGGCCCGCGCACTTCGTGACTCCAAGGCGATTATGGGAGTCTTCGACGAAGGCTGCATGGGAATGCACAACGCCATCATTCCGGATGAGTTACTGAATCCAACCGGCCTATTCAAAGAGCGCCTTAGCCAGTCGGCCTTGTTCGCAGCGATGACGGGTGTGAGCGACGGGGAGGCTGCTGAGGTATACGCCTGGCTAAGAAAAAAGGGAGTGAAATTCCATTACGGGCCGAACGGGGAAACCGACCTGACCGAGGCGCAAGTTCTTCTGCAGTGCAAAATGTACATCGCGGCCGTGCGGATTGCAGATGAGTTTGGTTGTGCCACGATCGGCATTCAGTACCAACAGGGTTTGAAGGATTTGTCGCCGGCCAGCGATCTCGCCGAGGGCATGTTGAACAACGTCGATCGACCTCCGGTTAGGGATTCGAATGGCCGGGAGCTGTTTGCCGGCGAGGCCGTGCCTCACTTTAATGAGGTGGACGAGTGCGCCGGGCTGGACGCGTTGGTAACGAATCGCCTCTGGAAAGAACTCGGCTGGCCCCCTGAGAACACGCTACATGATTTGCGGTGGGGCGCTTCCTGCAAAGTCAACGGGCGCAGTGAATACGTTTGGGTGTTTTTGATTTCCGGCGCGGCGCCACCGGCTCATTTCATCGGCGGATGGAAGGGAGCGTCGAGTGAACGTCAGCCGCCGATGTATTTCCGTCTGGGCGGAGGCACGATGAAGGGCATCTCCAAGCCAGGTTGGATTGTGTGGAGTCGTGTTTTTGTTATGGACGGTGAGTTGCAATGCGATATTGGCGTCGCGGAAGTTGTGAAACTTTCGCAAAAAGAGACCGAACGACGCTGGGCGGAAACCACACCACAATGGCCGATCATGCACGCTGTGTTGAAAGGGGTCACCCGTGACCAGATGATGGCCCGGCATAAATCCAACCACATTCAGGTTGTTTATGCTCCCAATGAAAAGGCGGTACACAAGGGCGCGCGCATCAAGGCGGCGATGCTGGCCGAGATGGGCCTGCGCGTTCAGTTGTGCGGCGAGGTTCAATTGAAATAGTCGAATGAGCGAAGAGGCCCCGCAACCGGAGAAGCCCAATATCTCGGCGGCACTGACGGCGTGGCGTTGGCCGATCGTGGTGGTGTTTGTGGCGCTGTTTGCGTTGATCGCCTTTGTTTACATTCTTCGCACGCCGGAGAGGTTGATTGAATCAGCAGTAAAAGGGGCCGCGAACTTTCAAAAAGCGACCATTACCCAGACGTTCACGGCCAGTCTGCCTGAGTTCGAATCCGAACGGGGCGGGTTGCTGGAGCTCGCCAAGTTCACGGCCACGGAATCGTTCAAAAGTCAGGACG
>WTHH01000092.1 GCA_011523195.1 Verrucomicrobiales bacterium | reverse complement strand
GCTCTGCCCAAAACGGCGCGAGGCAGCAGTGCGCCGAGCCGGTCACCGGATCCTCGTCGATGCCCAGCCCCGGGCAGAAAAAGCGGGAGACAAAATCGGCTTCGTCGACGTCGGATCTTGCAGTGACGATTACGCCCCGTGTCTCCAGCTTGGCCAAGCGCAGGAGATCCGGCGTGCAGCTGCGAACCGATGAGGCGTCCGGGAGTTGAACGAGAAAGTCCATCCGGTTTTGGCCACACCAGACGATCTCCGAGCCAAGCGCATTGGCCAAGTCGCTCGGGTCGCAGGCCTCGGCCGGTTCCGCTGGGAAATCCATTCGGATGGCATCGTTCGCCTGAATCGCGGTCAGCAGGCCGCTGCGGGTGTCGAACCGAGCCGTCTCGCCCTTGGCCAAGCGCTTGGTTTCCCAAAGCGCATGGGCCGTTGCGAGCGTGGCGTGTCCGCACAAGTCGACCTCGGCCACCGGTGTGAACCACCTCAGCCCAAACCCGTCGCTGTTTGGCCAGGCGAAGGCCGTCTCGGACAGGTTCATCTCGGCGGCGACGTGCTGCATCCAGTCGGGCGGAGGCTCCGACTCGAGCAGGCAAACAGCGGCCGGGTTGCCACCGAACGGCTCGTGGGTAAACGAATCGACCTGTAAAAACGGGATGGTCGCCATGTCAGGCATGGAGCGATCATCCTTTTGAACTGGTCCCTGGCAAGTTTTTTGCAAACTTGTTTCCGCGCGTTGCCGACGGCAAAGTCTGCGGCGTTTGACTGAACATGAGTGAATCCCCCCATCAATATGGCAGACGCAGTGGCAATGGACTCTGGCTGCTGGTTGCGACCGCTGCCGTTGTCGTTTTGCTCGTTTTCCTGATGCGCGATGATGGCCCGCAGACGGGGCAGGGCGGGGACCGGGAGATGCTGGTCTACTGCGCTGCCGGCGTGAAAAAGGCGGTCGAGGAAATAGCCGGGAAGTTCGAGCAGGAGGTCGGCGTCAGTGTGGCGCTGGAATACGCGAGCAGCGGCGTGTTGGCGAACAAGCTGAAGACTGATCGCGAATCCGGGATCGACCGGGCGGACGTCTACATTCCGGCCGACTACCTTTACACTGAGCGCGCCGCAGCGGACGGCCTCACGGCGGAGTCGATGAAAGTAGCCTCGTGGAAGGTCGTGCTTGCGATGAAGCCGGACAGCCCCGCTCCGCCTGCCGACGCCGACGAGGTGTTGCAGAAAAAACTCTCAATCGTCCTGTGCGACCCGTTGGCCGGGGTGGGGCGTAAAACGAAAAAGATGCTCGAGCAGTCCGGCCACTGGGCAGCGATCGACGAGGCCAAGGCGGCCACCTTCCCGACCGTCACTGAGGCCGCGCTTGCGGTGAAGGAAAACGCTGGCACGGACGGGGCGTTCATCTGGGATTCGGTTGCGCGACAGTTTGGTTTGAAGGTGGTGGAATTGCCGGAGCTGGAGGCGAGCAAGGCCGACATTTCGGTGGCCGTCACCTCGTCAACCCGTCGCCCGACGTTGGCACTGCAGTTTTCCCGATACCTGGCCGCGCCGACAAAAGGCGGAGGGGTGTTTGCCGCGCACAAATATCAGCCGATCGCCGGCGATGCGTGGGCGTTGAAACCGAGCCTGCGACTGGACTGCGGTGGGGTGAACCGCGAGGCGGTCGAGAAAACCATCAATGAATTCAGGGAGCGCGAAGGCTGCGAGATCGACATCGTCTACGCCGGTTGCGGGACGCTCGTCGGCAAAATGCAAACCGGCGACCAGGGATTGCCCGACCTGTTCATGACCTGCGACGCGTCGTACCTCGACATGGTTCAGCAAAAAATGGGCAACCCGTTCGGCCCGGACATGCGTCTGTCGAGTACCCGCATCATCATGCTCGTGGCCAAGGGCAACCCGCACGGCATTGAGTCGCTCGAGCACTTGGCCAAGCGCGGCCTGCGCGTGGGCACGACCGATCCCCAGGCGAGTACGCTTGGCGCGATGAGTCACCACGCGATCCGTGAGACCGGGCAGTTCGACACGATCGAGCCCAACATCGTGATGATGGCGGACACCGCCCACACGCTGGTGCAGACGATGGAGGCAGGGCAGCGGCTCGACGTGGCGATGGTCTACGAGGCCAATGTCCAGCACCTCGAGGGTCAGTTCGATTTTGTGCCGTTGCAGCCCAAGTATGCCATCGCAGTGCAAAACGTCGCCGCCAACAAGACCACGCCGTACCCGCGCTTGGCCAAGCGCCTGATGACCCGGCTCGCGTCTGCCACTTCTCGCCGTCGGTTTGAGCAACTGGGCTTCCAATGGGAGGCCGGGGACGAATGAGCGACAGCGGCCCAGTCGGTTTCCGGGTCGCCTCGGACAAGCCGTTCCTGATTGGGCTGGGAGTCCTCGGAGGCAGTTACCTGTTGATCATCGTCGCGATGGTGTTGGCGGACCTGGTGTTCCTGAACTACGCCGATCAGCCGTTGCTCGGGAACGAGATGGTGAAACAGGGCAGACACGTCGACTCAGGCGTGACGGTGGTCACCGAGAAGGGGCGCCGCTATTTTTTTCGGGCCGGCAAAAATGAAACCGGCCTGCGTTCATCCGGGGGAGCGATCTTTGATACGGGGCTGTTCACTGCCACCGATGTTGAGGTGACGCTGCTTGCGGTTGAGTCCGGCCGGCCGGTCACGGCGTCACTACGCCCGGAGGTTAGACTCTCCGGCATCGCCGTCACCAACAACGTGGCGACCCTGACGACCGACGAACCGCATGGTTTGCTCTGGGGCGAGTTCATCCGGGTGAGCGATGCCGACGCAGCCGGTTGGGATGGCGTCCGCGAGATCGCCGACACCACTTTGCATCAAATATCGTTTGCACTTGATTCCGACGGGGCACAGGCCGGGTCGCTTGGCCTCTCGAAACCCAACCCGCTGGTGCAGGCGCTGCGGAGTCGGGACATCCGTTTTTCCATCAAGCTGAGCCTGATCAGCTGCACCCTCACGACGTTGTTTTCACTCTGGGTTGCGGTGCCAATTGGCTACGTGATGAGTCGGTTCCAGTTTCGCGGCAAGGCGGTGATTGATACGCTGCTCGACATTCCGATCGTGCTGCCGCCGCTGGTCGTCGGGTTGAGCCTGTTGATCCTGTTTCGCTACATGCCGGAGTGGCTCAGCGATTTCGTAGTGTACAAATGGCCGGCGGTGGTGCTCGCGCAGTTCATGGTTGCGTGCGCGTTCGCGGTGCGGACGATGCGCGTGACGTTCGACCAAATTCCGCAGCGGTTCGAGCAGGTGGCGCTGACGCTGGGCTGCAACCGGCGGCAGGCGTTCTGGCGGGTCATCATGCCGCAGGCCAAGGGCGGATTGCTCGCGGCAGGGACGCTTGCATGGGCGCGGGCGCTGGGTGAGTTCGGGCCGATCCTCGTGTTCGCCGGGGCAACCCGCCAAAAAACCGAAGTGCTCCCGACTAGCGCCTTTCTCGAGCTACAGGCCGGCCGGACGGAGGGGATGCTGGCGGTCTCGCTGATCATGATCGCCGCCGCTGCGTTGGTCTTCATCGTGGCGCGGACGCTGGGCATGAAACGAATTTTCGCATGATACGGTTGGAAAACATCATGCTACGACAGGGCGACTTTGAGCTGCGCGACATCCAGCTTGAACTGGCGGCGGGAGAGTACGGCGTGCTGATGGGGCGCAGCGGCTGTGGCAAGACCACGCTGCTCGAGGCCGTCTGTGGACTGCGGACTGTTGCGGCTGGCTGTATCATTCTTGGTGATCGTGACGTGACGGCGCTGCCGCCGGCCGAGCGGGGCGTCGGATACGTGCCTCAAGATCGGGCGCTATTTCCGACCCAACCGGTTCGCGAGCAACTGGCCTTCGCGCTTGTGCTGCGTTCGCTTGGCCAGGCAGAGATCGCCGCGCGAGTGGAAGAGTTGGCGGAGTTGCTTGGCTTGGGTGCATTGCTCGATCGGTTGCCGGACAAGCTCAGTGGGGGCGAGGCGCAACGGGTTGCGCTTGGCCGGGCACTGGCGCATCGGCCCTCGGTGCTTTGCCTTGACGAACCGCTCAGTGCGCTCGACGAGGAATTGCATGACGAAATGTGTCAACTGCTCGAGCGCATTCACTGCGAGACCGGCGTGACGGTGCTGCACATCACCCACAGCCCCAGTGAGGCCAAGCGCCTGGCCGGTTGCCATTATCGCCTGGCCAACGGAAGGATCGAGAGGGATGAGTGACTTGCCGGAACTTACTGAATTTGAGCGTGAGGTTTACTCGTGGCAGACCACTGTGACTGGTTTTGGGGAGCAGGGCCAACGTCGGCTCAAGGGTGCGACGGTGATGATCAGCCGCGTGGGAGGATTGGGCGGCCTCGTGGCGTATGAATTAGCTGCGGCCGGGGTGGGGCGGTTGGTGCTGGCGCATGGTGGCACCCTGAAGCCAAGTGACCTGAACCGTCAGCTGCTCATGCGACACGACGCGCTTGGCCAAGCGCGCATCGGCACGGCGGTGGAAACGCTCAAGGCGCTGAACCCGCGACTGGAGATCGTGGCCGTGCCTGAGAATGTCAGCGAAACCAATGTTGACGAGTTAGTCGGGCAGGCCGATGTGGTTGTGGATTGCGCGCCGTTGTTTGAGGAGCGCTACGCGATGAATGACGCCTGCTCGCGCCTGACCAAGCCGATGGTCGAGTGCGCGATGTTCGAGACGGAGGCGCATATCACTAGTTTTGCACCGGACAAAACCGGTTGCCTGCGATGTCTCTACCCGGAAAAACCGGATGACTGGACTCGGCGCTTTCCGGTGATTGGCGCTGTCTCTGGGACGGCCGGCTGCATCGGGGCGATGGAAGTGATCAAAATCGTGACAGGGGTGGGGCAACCGTTGTTTGGGCGGTTACTCCATTGCGACCTTCGGTCGATGGCCTTTCACAGCGTGGTGGTGAAGGCGCGGGAGAATTGCCCGATTTGCGGTTAATCCGCCATCTTTTTCGGATTTTTTACCGCAAAGAAAAGCGTGGTCATTTTTGAAAAAACGGTTTAGTTTTCCTTTGGTTAATATTGATGAAACTGAGTTTTTCAAAATTAAGGACATCCGGATTTACGCTGATTGAACTTTTGGTGGTGATCGCCATCATCGCCATCCTGGCATCGCTGCTTTTGCCGGCACTGGCCAGCGCGAAGGAGAGTGGCCGCTCAATCAAATGCCTGAGCAACATGCGCCAGGTAGCTTTGGGCATCTACAATTACAAGGACGAGAACGATGACCATCTGCCGTTCGCCGGTTCCACGGACCGCAATTGGCATGAGGACTGGGTTTGGGGCGGGCCAGGTGATGCTGTAAGGGATAGGCGAAAAAACTGGGCAAAGTATGATCGAAATGTAGCATTTCATGCTGAGGCGGGTTCTGTTTTTCCTTATGTTACAGGTCAGCCCATACTTCGCAAGGGGCGTAATCCAGATACAAGAAATAAGACTATTTACGGCGTTTACCGGTGCCCGAGCACAGGTGAAATTGGTAGGGCTCTCAGAGTGAATTTTAGCATGACGAGTTTTCTGAACGGCCAGACAGGAGGAGTAAATCCAGGAATAAATTTTTCAGCGGTTAAAAACCCGGTGGACAAATTTCTTTTGCTTAATGAAGACCCCTATTCCATGCGTAACGCCAGTTTTCACCCGGGTGGAACTGCCTTTGGTGGTGGTCAGGGCATTAGTGCGGTTGGGGAAAAACTGCATGTAATGCATAAGAATGGGATCAATGCGGCTTATTTTGATGGTCATGCTGCGAGCATTAAGCATGACATGCTCATGAAGATTCAAAAAAGTCCTCATTTAATTCGAAAACACTTCGATCCGTTTAACAACTAGCTCAACGTGATTTGATTTTTTTTCATAAGAGCCGGGCCGGATCCACGGCTCTTTTTCTTAGCTTCCAAACCCGAATAAAAATCCAACGATGAATACATCTTCTGACAGCAATCGAGGACAGTGGGGCTCAAAGCTCGGCTTCATTTTAGCGGCAACCGGCTCTGCGGTCGGACTAGGCAATATTTGGCGATTTCCCTATGTGACAGGTGAGAACGGTGGGGCGGCCTTCGTGTTTGTTTATCTGCTTTGCGTATTCCTCATAGGCCTGCCATTGTTGTTAGTTGAGTTGTCTCTGGGCCGGGCTAGCAAGCGTAACCCAGTTGATGCCTTCAAGGTCACCAAGCCTGGATCGCCGTTTTTCCTTACTGGCTTCCTCTGTTTGGCAGCCTGTTTTGTTGTGCTGACTTATTACGGGGTAATTGCTGGGTGGACAGTTAGCTACTTTGTTGCTCAGATCACTCAGAGTAAACTCGAGTTTGCTGAATATACGGCAAAGCCATTTTCAGTTTTGCCGGTATTTGCCATCTTTATTGCTGCAACAATTTACATCGTCTCGGCCGGTGTTGAGAAGGGCATCGAGAAATGGTCCAAGATGCTAATGCCATTACTTTTTTTTCTGATATTCGCAATCATTCTCCGCAGCTTGACACTGGAGGGTGCCTCGAAAGGTTTGAGCTATTACCTTAATCCGGACTTCTCAAAAATTGATGGGAAGGTGGTGTTGATGGCTTTGGGCCAAGCGTTCTTCTCGTTGAGCGTCGGCTGGGGACTGATGATCACCTACGGCTCCTATATTCCGAAGTCGCAAAATATCGTGACCTCCGGCTTCTGGGTGGCAATTGCCGACACCGGAGTTGCAATTTTGGGCGGATTAATGGTTTTCCCTGCCGTGTTCGCTTTTGGCATGGATCCGAGTTCTGGCCCAGGTCTGACCTTCGTAACTCTGCCGGAAGTTTTTGCCCAAATGCCAGCTGGCTGGGTTATCGGTGCATTATTCTTCCTGTTGTTGTCAGTTGCGGCCCTCACCTCGTCTATTTCGATGCTGGAGGTTCCGGTGTCTTATTTTGTCGATAAAGACAAGGGTTCTCGTAAAGTCTCAGCGATCATTGTGGGTGTGTTTGCTTTTGTCATTGGCATTCCATCTGCACTGTCGGCAGGCGCGAGCGATTACCTAACTAAATTGGAGTTGTTTGGCAAAACCGGATTCATGGATATTCTGGACCAAGTGTTCGGCACTTTATGCCTGATCTTAATCTCCCTGCTGTTGAGCCTGTATGTCGGCTGGGTCTGGAAACCGAAAAACGCCATCAAGGAAATCGAGGAGGGCTGCCCGTGGTTCACCAAGCCGATTGCCGGCCTGGTTTCACTGGCCTCCGTTTGGACGGTTTTCATCAAGTTTATCTGCCCCATCGTTATTACGCTCGTGTTACTGAACGCCCTCGGAG
>WTHH01000052.1 GCA_011523195.1 Verrucomicrobiales bacterium | reverse complement strand
GTATGAAGTCTGCCGGCAGTGTCAATGAACAGGTAGTCTGAGCCTTTGCTCAGGGCCGAGTTGACGGCGTCATGGGCAACAGAAGCCGGGTCTGCACCGTATTCACTGCTGACCACCGGAATATCGAGCCGGTTGCCCCAAAGGTTCAATTGTTCGATTGCTGCCGCGCGAAAGGTGTCGCAGGCGGCGAGTATCGGGTTGGCTCCCTCGGTCTTTACCCGGTTTGCCAACTTGGCTGCCGTGGTCGTTTTGCCTGCCCCATTTACGCCGACCAATGAAACGACCGTGAGATCATCCCGCTTGGCCAAGCGCTTGGTTTGCTCGTCGTCGCCGGAGCCAAGACTTGATTCAACTACGGACTGTGCCACCTGCAACACATCGCCCGCCTGGCCGCCGCTTGATTGGTATTGTTTACGGACCGCATCGACGATTTGTTCCGTTACGGCGTACCCCATGTCGGAAGCCAATAAAACCCCTTCAAGTTCCTCCGCATCGTCCTCCGTGAATTTCGGGGATCGCGAAACGATCCGTTTTAGTTCGCCGGATAATTTGGACTGGGTTTTTTGCAGCCCAGAAAAGAATTTTGAAAACAATCCCATCTAAAAATCAATCGGTTGGAGCGGGTATACGGTTTTTCATTTTCTCCAAAATCTCATAGGGAACCCGCACGGTGCCGATGAGTGGATGCCCTCGGCCGGCTCCGTGGCAATCCGATCCTCCGGTAATGATCAACCCGTATCGTTCAGCCATTTCGCGATACCGCTTGGCTGTACTCTTGGGATGGCGTGTGTGCCAGCATTCAAGACCATCGAGGCCGGCCTTCACGAGGTCAGGTATCAGGTGGTCGATTTTGTTTAAGCCCGGATGAGCCATAACAGCCAAGCCTCCAGCCTGGTGAATGAGTTCGATGCCTTCCCGGTAATCGACGTTCGTTTTTGACACCCAAGCAGGGGCGCCCCTGCGGAGGAACCGGGAAAAAGCCTCGTCAACGCTACCGCAGAAACCGTGTTTCACCAGTGCTCGAGCCACATGGGGGCGTCCTGGGGCTTTGCATTTGGCTAAATCAAAAACGTCGTCTGCATCAAGTTCGATACCCAGTTCGTTCAATTGATCGACTAGGCCGTGAACCCGGTTCGTTCTGTTCTGTTGGTATTTCGTGGTCTCCGTGATCAGGCGTTCGTTTTGAGTATCGAGAAAATAGCCGAGCAGATGCATCTCGTTTCCCTCGATATCGACCGAGAGTTCCGTGCCTGGAATAAATTCAATATTTCGTTCGTCACAGGCTTTGGCCAAGCGGTCGCAGCCTTCAATGGTATCGTGATCAGTCAGGGAAATAGCCGCGAGTTTCATCTCCTCGGCAGCCTTGGCAACTTGTTCAGGGGTAAACGTACCGTCCGAATAATAGGTGTGAAGATGAAGGTCGATCAGCGGCTTGGACAAGTAGGTTCCTTTCCGTTCCGCTCAGCCAATACTGGTGCGCGAGGGGCGCATCAAGTTAGCTTTCACCTTGTCCAGAATGCCGTTCACGAAGCGACCGCTTTTTTCCGTGGAGAATTTTTTGGCAATGTCGATTGCCTCATTGATGCTCACCACCGGAGGAATGTCATCCCGGTGAAGCATTTCGTGGATCGCGAGTCGCAGGATGTTTCGATCCACCTTGGCGATTCTTTCTATGTCCCAATTCTTGACCTGCTCTGAAATTGTTTCATCGATTTCCTTCAGGTGATCCAGTACGCCGCGGATGAGCGGATCGCCGAACAGGCGCACCTCGTTGTCCTCTGTGGTGGGAGGGGGAAGTTCAGTGGTTTGCCCCCAGCTTGCAGGTTGATTGTCCTGCTCAATCGCGGCCGAGGTCTGGGAGGCCCAAAATTTTTCCAGCGCCTCGTCGGGTTTTTCCGGAGGATTCAAGTCGTGTTGAAATAAAAACTGAACGGCTCGTTCTCGAGCCAGACGGCGATGGCGCATCGACGACAGGGTGGGGGATTTTTGTTTTAAGGAAAATACAAAAGTCAGCCGGAAGCTGAAATAGTCTTCAGGTCGGCACGCACGGATTCGTAGGAAGTGCTGTATCCGAGCACTTTCGGGTCGGGGTCGATGCCCCAGTTTTTGCAGGCTGCAGTGTATAGGCCCGGCCACCAGTTGCGGTGCGCGGTCATCCCCTCGTCACGGTATTGGTTCCAGTCCATCAGGACGCGGGACCAGCATTCGTCGCCATAAGCGATGGCCTCTTTCGGCGACTCAAAACCGGGTACATACCAGTCGCGGCCGATGCGCGAGTGTAGCACTTCATCCGCCCAGTCGTAATCCTGAAACAAGCCGGAGAGGGGGATGTCGGATTCCATGCCGACCTCCCATTCAAACCGCTTGCCTGTTTTTGGCATGAGACCCTGTTCGATGAAATAAAGCACAGCATGACGCTCCTCCGGTGTGAGCTGGGTGTTTAGGGCGAGGGACCAGGTGTGGTTGACCATCACTTCGCTTGGCCAATTGATTCCGAGATTCACGAAGCCAACCTCGCCCATCATGGCATGGCGAGCTTCATCCCAAAGTTGGCGCGTCATGTCCTGGTAATATTCCCAAGGTTTGTCGGGAGTCTCAGCGATGATGCTCGACATCATCTCGGGGACGTCGATCTCACGAAGCCGCTTGTAAAACATCATCAACGTCTTTGGCTCCGGCTCGAAGGAGTCGTCGTAAAGGAACGTCTCGGCGTTGACTCCCATGTTGTATGGGTCGGGGAAACGTTCATCGCGCCTTGGAACGCCATCGTATGTGTACGGCTTGGCGGAGTGCTGTCGGTTGATCGTGTTGTTAGCGTGTTCCTTTTCTCCTCCAAGTTCGCCCGCATTAGCGAGGCAATCGGATAAAAGACTAAGCCAAGCGGAGGACTTGGCGCGGGTTGCCTCATCGACCATCGCTTCGATGCTCGCTTGGCCAAGCGTGATCATTTCCCCGAGTTCAAGCATCGCAAAACGGATGACTCGAACGGATGGGTGGTCCACGAGGGGGTTGGTGTCCTCGAGATGTTTTCGCATGGCATCGTCGAGTGCGGGAAGGGCTACCTCGTATAGCCCCAGCAACAGTTCGCCGGTTGTTGGGGCGGAGAGGATTTCATCAAAAAGAATCTCGAGATTTGCGTTCGGCACTGCTTCGAGGCCGAGCGGGGGTTCGCGCATTTCACCCACACGCTTGCGAAGAGCAGCGACGTGTTCCGCGCAGTAATGCGAGTGCAGGCTGAAAGCCATCTTCAACTCGTAAATCGGCTCGGAGGGGATACGATTGTTGAAAATCTGGTGTGCCCGCTTGAGCGCGTAGTGGTAACGTTTTAGTCGGTGGACGCACTCTTCAACCGACAAGCCGGGGCGCTGGGCATCCTTGAAATCGCAGACCCCTGCCAGTGGAGGGAGGTCATGAAGTGAGCGGTATGAACTCATGGGCTTGCTACGCGGTAGAACTGGTGTCCGGCATCGGGCCAAATTAAAAAATCCACAACTTTTTGCTCGGTGACAAATGCGTTGTCCTCGAGTTTTTCCCACTGTCCATTCCCGAGGTCACTCGTGGCATGCAGGGAGTAGCTATTGCCGGGCAGCGCGAGGAACTTGACCGAAATTCTACCATCGCCGGTCCGGTTGATTTCAGTCATAAGCACATCGCCGGGGGTGCCTCCGGGGACGAGACTGGCCCTCCAGTTGGGGAGATCCTGTTCTGAGTTGAAGAGTGAGATTCTCTCTAGCGATGAGCCAAGTCCGTCTGCTTCCTCTGGCCAAGGCGTTTGACTGCCATAGCGGATAGTCGAAATTCGCTGGCCGTCTGGATCCAGCAGGCTGACCTCTTCGCCGCCGTTGGAGAGAGCCCCGCCGAACGTTCCAAGAATTTTGGCATTGGGATATTTCCGGGCAAAAGCGACGGGATCATCATTTGATATGATGACCGCAGATCGCCACGGTTCGAGGACTCCGTCCGAGAAGGTGAAATTTACCCCGGTGAAGCTTACGCCGGCCAGAGGCACCGGGGCCCCGCTGGCGTTTTTAAGTTCAATGTACTCCATCGCTTTGCCTTCGACCGGGTTGTACATCAACTCAGTGATCTGCAGGGCTGCAGTATCGGAAATGGTGACCGAGGCGAACGCGGGGGCGCTCCACTTGGTTCCACTTTTCGCACGTACTGTGACAATGGATGATTTTTCAATCGGGATCGGGATGCCAGCTGCGTTCATCAGCATTGCTTCAAGGTTGAAGCTCAAATCCTGGTCAGACCGGGATCCGCGATGCACTTCAACGGCGAGTACGTTTTTGCCGGTTCGAAATTCCGGTTGGTCGATAAAGTAGGGGAAGAAAATGCGGCTCTCATTGCTGGGGTTGCGCTTGGCGGAGTAGGTGCGGTATCGAATTGTTCCGCTTGGCATGTTGCTGCGGACGATCTCTTCTCCGTTAAGATAGATCACCGCACCGTCGTCGCGAAGCAGTTTGATGAAGAGCGACTTGGCTTCGACGCCCGGTTGAAAATCAAACGTCCTGCGAAAATAAATCGTATTCCGATATTTTGAACTGGGAGATGGGCCGCGTTCGACTGCTGTGGCCTCGTCGCCATCACCGTAACCCAACTCTGACTTGCCGCTTGGCCAAGCGGCGTCGTCAAAGTCGAGCTTCTTCCAGTCTGTTTTATCCTGTGCTATCCCGGTGTCGAGATAACGCCACTCACTGCCCTTGGGGATGATGACTTCGGCTTCCGCTTGGCCAAGCCGCTTGGCCAAGGGATTGAGTTTCCCGTTGGGCAGTCTTGGGTCGGTGCCGTCCAGCGTGAAATAAACCTCGTCTGACTGGGCACGCACGCCCAGATTGAATCCGGGGAGAGCCGAACCCTCGGTCATACTGAGGATCGGGGCGGGAATCGCGTCAAACTGGGTATCCATCCATGCCAAGCGGCGTGAGACCCAACTTTTTAGTTGGTTAATTTCAGTTTTGAAACCGGTCTTGGTGTTGACTAGGCGCCACTTGGTGAAGTTTCGTTTTGCCGCCTCCTCAAGCAACTCCTCCCACTCGTCGATTACGGAAAAGATGTTTTGTTCGGTCATCGCCTTGCCGCGCACTTCGGCCCAGCGCTGGGCGTAGATCTCCTTGAATGCCTTGTTGCTCATCACACGCCCCCACCATCCGTATCGGTAACTGCCTGACCACCCGACTGGGTTTGAGGCCCGGCCGTCATCATCACAGCCCATCGTCCGGTCGAAATCCCACACCGGGCCGTACTCGAGCCGCTTGTTGCGGTCCTTAAAAAAATAGGTGCTGAGCCTAAGTCCGTCCGGGTTTTTGGTGAACTCATTGATCATGTGATGATCCACCCATGAGAGAGGGTCGATATAGTCGTCGTATTTTGTCGACGAACTGAGATTCTTGTAGACGTTATTGAAGTAGGTGCGGATGTAGGAGCTTTGTTTGGACGTGACTTCGTTTTCCTTGGGCTCAACCCATTTCACATTTTGCCCTCCAGCGCTGAATCCGGAATCGCCGGGGTCGGGTCTGTCAATCTTGAACATGTATCCGCCGGTAACCTCCGGGTCCGCGTTGTCCTGGGGGCTGATCCGGGTGACGTTGACTCGATCCTTGCTGCGGGTGATTTTCTCCATGAACACATACACGCCAACGTAGTCGCTGTAACTCAGTGAGCCGCCGTTGGTATTCACGAACACTTCGCAAAACCGGGTGCGCACGGCGTAGCGACCGATTTGATTGCTGAGTTCATAAACCAGAGCATTGCGAATCAACGCCCGGTCAAAGTTGTAAGGTGCATAAAGAATCCAGTCGGAATCCTCGGGTAAACCCAGGGGTGAAATATCCTTGTCTTCTCCAAAGGCATCACGCGCCTCGACGGTGAACGCTTTTTTCGCCCGGTTTAGTGAGGATGATCCCCTGATTTTGATTCCCACCCTTGTGTCCAGTGTCGGGTCATTGGTGAGTCGGGTGCGCCCGTCTTCGCCCGGTTCGTAAATCGACATGTGCGCCTTCTTGTAGGGATCCGGAGGGATACCGCCTCCGCGAAAATTCTCAATCACGACCACCGGGAGGTTGGATGAAAACGTGCGTGCGTTTGTCGCGAGTTGCAGGTAGGTCTGAGAAACAGGCGCCCCTGCATTGCCTTTCTCGTCGAAGCAGCGAGCCGTAAGCATCGTCGTTTTGTTGATGCGAATCTTGCCGGTGTACTTTTTTGAAGATTGAGTCGGGATGGATTGATCTGTGGTGTAGCGGATGATTTCGCCCTCTTTTCCCGGCTCCAATGCGATCTGCACGGAAGATTTAAAACTGCTGCTTCCTTTGGAGAAAGTGGGGATGCCGGGGCGAGGGGGGATGGCGCTCGCATTCGGGCGACCGGGAGTTGCGAAACTCAGGAAAGATCGCTTTTCTTTGTCGAACTCTGTACTTTTTCCACTCAGCAGCGTGGGCATAATGAAGAATTTACTCCGATCAGCTCGGCTGTCATACGCCTGAATAGTAAGCACGTTTGAATTGCCACTCTTGAGCAAATTGATGTGCTCGCTCAGGTCGAAATCCACGTAATGCGTGTTGGTGTTTCGATCGGAGGCGTAAGAGTTGTAGCGTGGCCTGTCCGGTGCGTTAGACTCGGCCACCTTGGTACCGTTGATCGAGGCGATAAATCCGTCGTCGTACCGAATCCGCAAAACCAGCGCGCTGATCGAATTGAGATCGTTGACGCGGAACGTTTTCCGCAACCAGATGCATCTTTTGGACGTGGAAATCTTTGTTTTGATCAGGTCGCCAAAAGTGCTGCCGGCTTTGTCAAAGCCAAAGCCGGATCGCGAGTTTTTCCAGGAACTGGTAACCTTGAAATCCGGGTTTTCCCAGTCGAGTTTCGAGTGACTGCTGCCTGGTATCAGGTAGCGAAACGTCGAATGCGCCGGGATGATTTCATCGAGGTCGCCCATCATGGGTACGCCGTATGCCCAGTCATCATCACCCGCCGGAAAGTTCGGTTCATATTTATCGACAAAACTACCTTCCGGCTTGGCCAAGCCAAGGAATTCACCCGCTCGCGACAAACGAAAGCTCGCGTGCAGAGGCTTGTTGGCTTCAGCGATATTGTTCCCGGAGGCATGCACCAGCAGGTACTCGTGCGGCGGGATGCTTACGGAAGGGAAAACCCACTTGTGAGGGTCGGAAAGGTCGTCACTCAGTCCCCAGCCGCCGAGGTTCAGCGGGGCGTCGCTTGGGTTGTGGATTTCTATCCAGTCGGGGGAGTCGCCGAAATCGTCACGCAACGAGTTGTCATTTGCGGCGACGACTTCGCTTATGAAAGGCTCGCTGGCGAGAAGGCTTTGCGCTTGGCCAATCGCCAGAGAGAGTACTGTGAGCATAAAATAAAGCCGCATTTTTTAGGTC
>WTHH01000301.1 GCA_011523195.1 Verrucomicrobiales bacterium | reverse complement strand
GCTGAAGCAACTTCAGTCGCTTTACCTTTACCGGACGAGGCTCACGACCGACGGCGTGCGCCGCCTGCAAAAGGCGCTGCCGAAATGCCGCATCTACTACCGCTCCGCCACCGTCCCGGAATGAGCGGGCATCCGGAGAAACTATTTGGCCTCGTGCATGAAGACGACGAGTTGCTCGTGGTCAACAAGCCGGCCGACCTCGTCTGCCACCCGACTAAAGGCGACGAATACAGCAGCCTGATCAGCCGCGTGCGACTGCACCTTGGCCAGGCGGACGTTCACATGGTCAACCGGCTCGACCGCGAAACCACCGGGATTGTGCTCCTGGCCAAGCGCGACGAGGCAGCGAGAGAACTGCGAAAACTTTGGGAGAGCGGTGCCGTGCAAAAGTCGTACGATGCGATCGTGCATGGCCATGTTGGGCCGGAGTCCGGACTCATTGACGAGCCGCTCGGCCCCGACGAATCCAGTCCGGTGGCAATCAAGGATTGCGTGCGCACCGACGGCCGGGAGGCTCAAACCACCTTCACCGTTGCCAGTCGTTTTTCGCGTGCCGAGGGCGATTTCAGCCTACTGCGAGTTCGACCGCAATCCGGGCGCAAGCACCAGATCCGGATTCATCTCGCGCACATCGGGCATCCGATCGTCGGCGACAAATTGTACGGGTACGACGAAGACTGCTACCTCGCGCTGGTCGAGCGCCGCCTCACTGACGAACAACGCCGGCGGCTCATCCTGCCGTGCCACGCCCTGCACGCCGGTGGTTTGGGCTTTGAATGGCGTGGCCGGGATTGGCAGTTCAACGCCGACCCGGAGAAGTGGTTCAGCGAGTTCGTTGCCCAATAAAAAAACGCGCACCGAAGTGCGCGTTTCAAAAGCTATTTTCGTTAGGCTATTTCTTCACCACCCAAATGTTACGGAAGCGAAGCGGGTTGCTGTGATCCTGTAGGTGCAGGAATCCCGGCTCGGGCCCCTCGGCCAGTGGACTAGCGGTGGTGCGCTTGGGCAGCTCGACGTTGTCGTGAATCAACACGCCGTTGTGCCGCACGGTGATCCGGGCGTTGGCGGTCTTCTTGCCGTCCTTGTCGTACTTTGCCGCGGTGAAGTCGATGTCATAGGTCTGCCATTGGAGCGGAGGGAAACACATGTTCAGGTCGGGATCCTTGATGGAATAGATGCCACCGCACTCGTTGTGTTTGCCGGCTAGCCCGAACGAATCAAGCACCTGCACTTCGTAACGAGCCTGCAGGTAGCAGCCGCTGTTGGCGCGACCCTGACCACGGCGGGTCGGTTCGTACGGTAGGCGGAACTCGAGGTGAAGCTTGTGACTCTGAAACTTGGCGACGCTGTTGGCGCCCTCCATCAGCAGGCCGTCCTCGGTCATCTTGCCCGGCTTGAAATTCTTGGCGGACTTGCCATTGAACAACACGGTTGCGCCCTCGGGCGGCTTGGCACTGAGCGTCGGGCTCTTGCGGATGGTACGTTCGATGGAGAACGACTGGCCGTCGCGCTCAAATGTCAGCTTGCCGCCAGAGATGCTCTTGCCGGTGGTGCCGCCGGTGAAGGTCACCGTGTCGCCATCGCGTGCGCCGTCGTACTCCCGTTTTTCCCCGCCTTCGTAACCGGCACCGGGCAGGCCGCCAGGGTAGAGAACCATTTTAAATTTGCCGCCACCGAGCGCGATAACCTGCGCACCGACGTCGTACTGGCCGCCGAGTGAGCCGGCGTATTCGCCCTGAAACTTGAAGTCGGCGTCAACCTTTTTGGGGTCGGCGGCATCGACATTCTTGGCTGCGGAAACAGTGTTCAGCCCGGCGAGCAGCAACCCTGCCGTCAGGCCCATCGAGAGTCTGGAAAATTTCAACATGACTTGGGAGGAAAAGCGGTATCCCGCTTGGCCAAGCGAGTCAACCGAATTTGGGTGTTTCTCATAGAGGCTGTTGCGCTTGGCCAAGCGTCTGGCTGCGGTTTTTTTCTTCCATCAACGGGGGATTTGCCGATGATGCGCGGGCTGTTTTTTTGGCATGAAGATTGTTCTCGCATACTCGGGAGGTCTCGACACCTCCGTTCTGTTGTCCTGGATCAGGGAAAAGTACTCCGCTGAGGTGATTGCCTTCTGCGCCGACGTCGGGCAGGAGGAGGAAACCAAGGGGCTGCGACCGAAGGCCCGCAAGACCGGCGCGTCGGATATTTACATCGACGACCTGCGCGAGGAGTTTGCCACCGATTTCATCTTCCCGATGATGCAGGCCGGCGCGATCTACGAGGGCCAGTATTTTCTCGGCACGAGCATCGCGCGGCCGTTGATCGCCAAGCGAATGGTGGAGATCGCCCGCAAGCACCGGGCACAGGCGATCGCCCACGGTGCCACCGGCAAGGGCAACGACCAGGTGCGGTTCGAGCTGGCGGCCGCCGCGCTCGCGCCCGACCTCGAGGTGATTGCCCCGTGGCGTGACGAGGATTTCCGCCACGAGTTTCCCGGCCGCAAGGAGATGATCGACTACTGTGTAGCCAAGAGAATCCCGGTCGAGGCCAGTATGAAAAAGCCATACTCGATGGATCGCAACCTCCTGCACATTTCCTACGAGGCCGGCATGCTGGAGGATCCGTGGCTTGACGCCTCCGCGCCCAAGTACAAGGCGATGTACAAGCTGAGTGTCTCCCCCGAGGACGCGCCAAACAAGCCGGAGTACGTCACGCTGGATTTCGAGAAGGGCAACTGCATCGCTGTCAACGGCAAGGCCATGTCGCCGCTCAAGGTGATGCAGACGCTCAACCGCCTCGGCGGCAAGCACGGCATCGGCCGGGTGGACATGGTGGAAAACCGGTTCGTTGGAATGAAGTCACGCGGCGTGTACGAGACACCGGGCGGCGCGATCCTGCACGCTACCCATCGCATGATGGAATCAATCACCATGGACCGCGAGGTGATGCACCTACGCGACTCGCTGATTCCGGAGTATTCCAAGCTCGTCTACAACGGGTTTTGGTACGCACCGGAGCGGGAGGCGCTGCAGGCGCTCGTCACCGAGAGTCAGCAGAACGTCACCGGCAGGGTGCGCGTGAAACTGTACAAGGGCAACGTGATCGCCGCCGGCCTCAAGTCGCCGGTCAGCCTGTACAACCCGGACATTGCCACGATGGAGGCCGACCCCACCGACGCCTACAATCAGGACGACGCTACCGGTTTCATTCGACTGAACGGCCTGCGACTGAAGGTCGCCACCAAGGTGGCCAACGCCGCCAAAAAACAGCCAAAGAAAAAATCCAAGGCCAGGCGCAAGTAGTCCGCTTGGCCAAGCGCCGCCACAATGAGCAGCCTGCAACCATGCCGCATGTGCGGAAACGAACTGAGCCCGCAGGCCTCATTCTGTCCACAGTGCGGTCACCCGCGGATTGAGCCGGAGTCACGCCAACAAAGACCACAGCCGGGCGGTGTCGCCGACATGAGCGGCGCCAACATGCGCCAGATCGTGGCGGTGATTGAGCAGAACATGGAGATGCTGCGCGAAACCGCCATCCACGGCAGTGGCGACATGAAGGCACTGGCCATCGCCCTGCTCAAGGCCCGCGAAGAAGCCCCGCCAAAGGGAGGCGAATTTCTCTCCGACTTCAGTACCCCGCTTCCACCAGAAGACGCATCACCGGAAGAGGCCGACTAATTGAACGCGTTGCTGATCCGCTTTTCGCTGCAACGCTCGTTCATGTAGTTGAGTAGCAACTCGAACGCCTCGTCGATGTCATCGGTCAGTGTCATCAGTTCTATGTCGCCGGGGCTAATGAAGCCACCCTTCTCCAGAGTGTTGCGCGCCCAGTTGAGCAGGCCACGCCAATGTTTTTTGCCGTATAGGATCAGCGGGAAATTCTCGATGCAGTGCGTCTGCACAAGCGTCACCACCTCGAACAATTCATCCAGTGTACCAAACCCGCCCGGCATGTAGACAAACCCGAGGCTGTACTTCACGAGACAAACTTTGCGGGAAAAAAAGTAATGAAAATTGATCGGTAGATTCGCGTATTTGTTGCCGCACTGTTCAAACGGCAGCTCGATGTTTAGCCCGATTGACGTGCCCTTGCCCTGCGCCGCACCCTTGTTGGCGGCCTCCATGATTCCCGGGCCGCCGCCGGTAATCACCGGCACGCCGGCCTTCGCCAGTTTTTTACTCATGGCCACCGCCGCCTTGTAGTAGGGATCGCGCGGCTTGGTTCGGGCGGAGCCAAAAATCGTCACGGCGGGGTCGATGCGCGAAAGCTCCTCAAACGAGTCGACGAACTCAGCCATAATCCGGAAGATGCGCCACGGATCCTCACGCGTGAACGGAGCCTCGTCCTTGTGTGTGATGCTTGCCATGGCCTCAGCGTAACGAGTCAAAACTAAAAAGCAGCCAAAAAAATGTAACAGCTAATTTGGGGTGCGACGCTGCTTAACGATTTGGAAGGTTTCGGCAGGAAGGATTGGTTGAAATGGTAACCGTACCACCCTCGACCACTTAAAGCGTTGTCGCGCTTGGCCAAGCGGCTTACTCATCCAGCTCGGCGACGGACACACGGTAAAACCGGACCGGAACTTCCGAGTCGGCCTCGAACAACATCTCGCCGATACCTTCCGATGTATCCACGGCTTCCGTGATTTCCCAGTCAACGAAATCTGCCGATTGCTCGATGGTGAATTCCAACTGGGGGGTTAGGTCGTCCGTGCCATACGGGCCAACCACGCGAATGAGTTCGTTACCGTCGTCATCACGGGCAAGGCCAAGGCTCGTTTGTTCCTGCAGAAACTCGAGTGTCCCCGGACGGTTATTGAGTGCGGCAATGTCGAACGGTGTTTCGTTGTTTTCATTTAGGAGGTTGAGGTCGGTGCCAAAGAAAAGGTGCAGCCCAATTTTGTCGTTGTCCCCCGTGGTGGCGGCCTGATGGATGGAAATCTTCGGGCCGTTGATGCCGCCCGACTCGCGAATCAGATCGGCGATCGTCGGTGTGCCAAATTCCTCCGCCACATCAAGCGCCGAATAGTGCCAAACATCGAGCGTGTTCGGGTTGGCGCTAAATTCCAACAGTACACCGGTAACCTCCTCGAGCTTGAGGGCGGCGGCGACGTTGAGGTTGGTTCGGTTCCAGTTGTCGATGGTGTTGACGTCCGCCCCGGCCTTGAGCAGGGCGCGGCAGTTGTCGGGATGATTCAGCCCAACCGCGTATCCCAGCGGCGTGAAGCCCTGTTCCGTCATCGACTCAATGTCTGCCCCCTTGGAAAGGAGTAACTTGAGGATGTCCATGTTGCGGGAGTGCGAGGCGTAGTGCAGTGGTGTCTTGGAGGTGTACGCCGGCTCGTTAACGTCAGCGCCCCCGTCGAGCAGGGATTGAACCGCCACAATGTTGTTTGTCTGGATCGCGGCGATGAACGACTTCTCCGCACCGGACGGAGCGTCGTTATCCCGCAATATTTCCTCGGCATCGGCGGATTGCATGATGATCGCCCAATCCAGGGCGGTTCGCTCGGCCTTATCCTCGACCGCGAGGTCGGCGCCACTGTCTATCAACAGTTGGAGGACGTCCGCGTGGTCTTGCTCGGCTGCCATGATCACCGCCGTAAACCCGTCCTGATCCTCCACATCGAGGTCTGCCTCGTGCGTGATGAACAAATCCACAATGTCGAGGTAACCGCGCTCTACCGCCAGCAAAAGCGGGTAATTCCCAAACTCATCCTCTTGGTCAATATCCGTCCCGGCGTAGACGTGAAGCTTCACCCCGAGCAAGTCTCCAGCCCAGACGATGGGGTGCAGCGGGGTCGTTGGGGCCTCGACGCCTGCGCCCGCCTCAAGCAAGAGGTCGATGATTTCCGTCTTGTTCCCGGCGATGGCAAGATCCAGCGGCGTGCGTTGGCGGGAGTCCTCCACGTCCGTGTCCGCACCGGCATCGAGCAGCAGCGCCACGACCTCCACGCGGTTTATCGAGACGGCATAGTGAAGCGGAGCCGAGCCGGATTCACTCAGTTCGTCGAGGTCGGCGGCGGCGTCAATGAACGCTTCTATCGCATCCACGTCGCCGTTGGTGGCAGCCTGCCAAATAGTGTCCTCCTGAGCATGCAACAGGGTGGACGGGGAGACAGCGAGGAGGGTCAACCACAAGCAGAATGGAACTAATCTCACTAGCCAAGACTACGCCTGCGTAAGCGCTATGCAAGCAGGTAAACAGAGTAACCACGCTAGAGAGCCTTTTTGACTGCCTCCAGTAACACAGCGATCTCCTCCCGGCTCCAGCCTTCGTAAAACTGGCCGTAGCGTTCCCAGGCGCCGGCATCATTCTCAAGCAGCAGGGCCAAGTCGGCCACGCGCTTGGCCAAAGGATGTGAATCGGCCTTGGCCAGCCAGCGCTCCATTCGTTGCTCCACTTTTTGCGAGTTCATGCCTATTCACTTGGCCAAGCTATTATCGCTTGGGCGCGAGAAAAACACGCAGCCCAGTCAGCCAGTTACGAAAGTCTGCAATTTGAGGCTCAATACGGCAAGCCGATCTCAGGATGGTCGCCGGACAATAGAACGACCCACCGCGGATGACCTTGTAATCGGCCCCGGAAAACGCGACGAAGCCGCCCTCCTCATAGGCATCGTACTCGTCGAGACACCACTCGAACACGTTTCCGTGAATGTCATACAAGCCCCATGGGTTCGGGGCGAGTTGGCCCACCGGCATGGGGGTCTCGCCTGAGTTCTCGCGCCACCAGCCAAATTCGCCAAGGTGGGCGACATAATCCGTATCTCCAAAACTGTAAGCCCCCGTGGTACCGGCACGCGCCGCGTACTCCCACTCCGCCTCGGTAGGCAACCGGTACTCGTAGCCCGGCGGCACGCGGCCGACCTTCAATTCGCGCTCATTGAATCGGCGGCAATACTCCCTTGCCTCTTCCCACGTGACGCTGTCAACCGGCAGGTCTGCCGCCAGTTCACCTGAATCAGCGTTGTAACCGAAGCTGAGATTGTTTCCCATCAGGTCGATGTATTCTGCCTGAGTGACCTCGTACTTGTGCACCCAAAAACCGACATGGATGATCGTGAGCTGCTGCGGTCCCTCATCCGCGTATCGCTCCGACTCCTCGTCCGGACTGCCCAGTTGAAATTCCCCGGGCGGCACCCAGATCATGTCCGGATGAATCTCCATCTCATGAACCGCCACACGATAAAAGGCCTGACGAAATTCCGCAGCCTCAAGCCTGGTTTGGGCCTCGGCCGCCTCCTTGGACGGGAATGCATGGACCGGCTTCCAGTCGACTGTCATCGTGCCCGTTGTCGTAGCACGATACAACACACCCACCCCTTTTGCCGAAAATAGCTCAGTGAATACAGCCAAGTCGCCGCCTTCTTCAGAAGGCTTGATTTTAACTGTAGGTGGTTTGTTTTCCCC
>WTHH01000078.1 GCA_011523195.1 Verrucomicrobiales bacterium | reverse complement strand
GTCTCGACGTGAAAACCGGCAAGCCGGTTTGGCAGCGAAAGACGTCGGAGGAATTCCAGATCCCCGAGGCGTTCTTTGGCGTCGGTGCCTCGCCGGTGCTCGAGGGTGATCTGTTGATCGTGATGGTCGGCGGCCAACCGAACTCCACAATGGTCGCGTTCAATAAGGACACCGGCAAAACGGTCTGGGAAAGTGTAGGCCAAAAAACGTGGGAGGGTAAATCGGCCATCGGCTGGCCCGGAGAACCGCTTGTGCGCTGGAACAGTTTTGAAAAACTGGCCAGCTACGCCACGCCAACGCTGGCCACCGTGAACGGCAAACGGATGCTGTTCAGCCTCACACGGCAGGGGCTTGTTGGGATGAATCCCAAGGACGGTTCGGTTTTGTTCAGTCGCTGGTTTCGCTCGCGCGTGAATGAGTCGGTGAATGCCGCGAACCCGGTGGTCTCCGGCAACCGCGTTTTCTGCTCCGGCGCCTACTACGGCGTCGGCTCGTTTTTGCTCGAGGTCGGCAGGGATGGCAAATCGTTTACCGAAGTCTGGAGCACCAACCAGCGGCGCAAGACCAACCGCCGGGCCGAGGCGGTGCTGGAGATTCACTGGACGACACCAATCCTGCACGACGGCCACCTCTACGCGTTCAGCGGCCGCAACGAACCGGACTCGCTGTTTCGCTGCGTGGAACTGGCCACCGGCAAGGTCAAATGGAGCCGCGAGGAAAGTTGGCGCGCCTACACCACCAAGCAGCCCAACGTCTACGGCCGCGGCTCCGCCGTGCTGGCGGAAGGCAAGCTGTTCGTCCTTGGCGAAGGCGGTTTGCTGGGGCTTTTCGAAGCCAACCCAGCCAAGCCGGTTGAACTCGGCCGGCATCAGGTGCCGGAGTTGAAGTATCCTTGCTGGGCCGCGCCGATCCTCTCCAACAAACGACTTTATGTGCGGAGCGAAGATTACCTCATCTGTTTCGACATCGCGAAATAGTCGCCTAGCCAAGTGCTTGGCCAAGGGCTTCACGCTGATCGAGTTGCTGGTCGTGATCGCCATCATCGCGATCCTCGCCGGCCTGCTGCTGCCGGCCCTGGCCAAGGCCAAGGGCAATGCCACCGGCATCTATTGCCTGAACAATCAGCGGCAATTGCTCACGGCATGGAAGCTGTACGTCGCCGACTACGAGGACAAGCTGCCGCCCAATCCCAAGCATATTCAGGATCCCCGCGGCTGGATCAACGGCTTCCTCGATTTTCGCCCAAACAACCGCGACAACACCAACGCCCTCTACCTGATCGGTTCCAAAAAAGTGATGGGCGACTTTTATCCCAAGCTCGGCCCATACACCCAGTCGGCCGGCATCTACAAGTGCCCATCCGACTCGTACACCGCGAAGATCGGAAAAATACAACTGCCGCGCGTCCGTAGTGTCTCGATGAACGGCTTCATTGAAGGCGGTCTCTACGATCCTACGATGAACATGAACAACTCCAGCATCCACGGCCGGGGCTGGCGCAAATACGACACCCTCGCGCACATTATCGATCCCTCCCCGTCCAAGCTCTGGATTTTTGCCGATGAACACCCGGACAGCATCAATAACGGCGGCTTCGTGCTGTACCCCTTCACCACTCAGTTTTGGCGAAACCTCCCGGCCAACTACCATAACGGCGGCTGCGGCTACGCGTTTGCCGACGGCCATGCCGAGACAAAAAAATGGACCGACCCCGCGCCCAAGGACGAACCGGTCCTAAAACGCATGCGGCTCGACTACCCCAACGCCGGCTCCATCGGAGGCAAGGCCGCAGACTACAAATGGGTGCTCCACCACTCCACCGCCCCGCTGAAACGGTAAGCGGTTGGCAATGAGCAGAAAGCAGGCAACCAAGCGCTTGGCCAAGCGCAAATTGAAGGGACAAGCCTGCGAGTCCGAATGAGTCCTCAGGCTATGATTTCGCGGATGACGTTGCCGGCGACGTCGGTGAGGCGGAAATCTCGGCCGTTGTAGCGGTAGGTCAACCGTTCGTGATCCATCCCCAGTAAATGCAGGATGGTTGCGTGCAGGTCGTTCACCGTCACCTTGTTAACGGCTGCCTTGTGACCAATCTCGTCCGTTTCACCATAGCTCACACCGCCCTTGATGCCGCCACCGGTAAACCACGTCGTGAACGCGTGCGGATTGTGGTCGCGCCCCGGCTTGCTGCCCTTTTGCGCCACCGGAAGCCTGCCAAACTCTCCACCCCAGACGATTAGCGTCTCGTCTAGCAAGCCACGCTGGGCCAAATCGGTGATCAGCGCAGCCACCGGTTTGTCCGTCTCGCCAGCGAATTGCGAGTGGTTGCCCTTGATGTCGTTGTGACCGTCCCAGCTGCGTTGATTCTCCATGCCGCCGCTATAAATCTGCACGTAACGCACACCACGCTCGATCATCCGGCGTGCGGTCAGGCACTGTGCGGCGATATGCTTGCAGCGGTCGTCGTCGAGGCCATAAAGCTCCTGAATGTGTTCCGGTTCCTGCCGGACGTTTAACGCATCCGGCGCGGCACTCTGCATGCGGTAAGCCAGTTCGAAACTCTCGATGCGCGCTTCCAGTTCCTCCTCGTACGGGCGTGTCTCGAGATGCTGGTGGTTGAGTTGCTTTAGCAAATCCAATTGCCGACGCTGCTGCGCAGCTGTCATCTCCTTCGGGCGATACAGGTTATCGATCGGGTCGCCGGAGGGACGAAAATGCGTCCCCTGATACACGCTCGGCAAAAAGCCAGCACCCCAGTTGGCCGCGTGGCCCTTGGGCAATCCGCGCCCCTTAGGATCACTCATCACCACAAAAGCCGGGAGGCTGTCGCTGCTGCTGCCAAGCCCGTACGTCACCCACGATCCAACGCAGGGATAGCCCATCCTCGGCAGGCCGCAGTTCATCATGAACAGCGCGGGCGAATGGTTGTTACTCTCCGTGTGTCCCGAGTGGACGAACGCCATCCGGTCTGCGTGCCGGGAGAGATTCGGAAAAATAGAGGAGATATGCTTGCCGCATTGGCCGTGCGGCTTGAATTCAAAAGGGCTTTTCATCAGGCCACCAACGGCGTTGGCGAAGAAACCTGTGAAACGATCGAAGCCGTCAAGCGTTTGGCCGTCGCGCTTGGCCAAGGCCGGTTTGTAATCCCACGTATCGACCTGACTATGGCCACCGTTGGCAAAAATCCAGATTACCGACTTGGCCTTGGGCGCAAAGTGCGGCCGCTTAGGCGACAAAGTACTCGTCCCGGCGAGACCCTCCTGCTGCAACAAACTCCACAAACCAAGCGTACCAACGCCCATGCCGCATCGCTGCAACATCGCCCGCCGGCTCACCCCACCGAATCCGTCTATGTTCGTCAAATCGTTCATCGCCTGAGATTGTTCTGACGGCAAGCGTGATTTAACAGGCCGCGTTCTGCAACGATTATTCATACGGTCAAAATCGTTTGGTCATCCTGAACAGCACCGCAACCAGTTACCCATTTGACTCCCCTTTACCCCGGCAGGTGTTTTAGGACGAAGAGGACGTAGGCTGTCGCGAGGATGATATGGAGGATGGCAAACGGGAGGGCTTTTTTGACGAAGCCCATGAAGGAAATTTTCAGGTCATGTTTGTGCATGATGGTCACTGCCACGAGTGTGGACGCCGAGCCGATTGGTGTCAGGTTACCGCCGAGATTCGCCCCAAAGATTACCGACCACCACATGCCGGAATCGTTGGCGATATTCATCGAATTGAGGATGTTGGCCAACACCGCCGCTAGCGGGATGTTATCGGTCACACTACTGGCTACCGCGGAGGAAACCAGCAACAGGCCGCCCCCAAAAATGTCGCCCATCCCGATGATCGGCTCGATACCCTTGCCAATCAGTTCCAGCACGCCGGCCTGTTCCATCGCGTAGATTGCGATGAATAGGTAGATGAAAAAGAACAGTAAATCCCAGTCGATGCCGCTGTAAAACTTGCCCACGCTCGACTTGAATTTGCAAAGCATGATCACGGCAAACATCATTGCCACGAAGCCCATGCCCAACTTGCCAATCGGCCAATCCTCAAACGAGGCCGACGCGATGAAGCAGATGAACAACAGCAGCATCGCGGCCCCAAACCAAAAGAAGCCCATGCTCTCGATGCCGTCGCGTTCGTCAAAACTCGAAACTTGGCCAAGCGCTACAGCCCGTTCCTCGTCGGTCTTGAGCGACTCAATACCGAACACCCGCGCCCCCATCACGATGGTGGCGGCAGTGGCCACAAAAACGTAAGGAGCGGCCTTGAGAAAAAAAGTCACAAACCCAATCCCCGCCGTGGTACCAACGATGATGTTGGGGACGGATGAAATCAGCGTGAGCAGCCCCCCGATGTTGGTCAGCAGCCCCTCAACCAACAAAAAGCCAAGCAGTTTCTCCCGTTGGCCAAGTTTGCCTAGCGACACGGCGCTCAGCGAGCCGACGATGATCATCGCGGTGACATTATTGAGCACGGCGCTAAACACCACGGTCATCACGCCGTAAAACCAAAGCAACCTCCGCGGATCGCCTTTCGACATTTTCGTCAATTTAATGGCGATGAATGTAAACAAACCGGATTTACTGGTGACATCCACAAACAAACTGGATCCAAGAATGATCGTCACCACCCCCCACTCGATGCCAGGGATAAACACCGGCAAGTTCATCTTGTGTCCATTGGGCAGATCCACCGGACCGAACGGCAAGATGCCGGTAAACGCGCCCAGCAAAAGTGCGATCACTGCCGTCACGCCGACGATCACCGATTTCTTCGCGTGGATTTTTTCCTCCAACGCAAGGCACACCACCATCGCCCCCAGCAGACCGGTGAAGAGGTAGGTGATCCACGGCTCCACAGCGTGGGCGCCGTGATCTGAAGCAGCTAATAATGAAATATCCATGACCTCCTCCTACAGCATCAATAGCGGTGTCTCGCGCAACTCAACGGCCAGCGGATACGCCACACCGTGCATTGCCAACTGATCCTCGACCTTGGTGTACATCACCAGCAGATCGATTTCGTTTTCATCGATCAACTCGCGGTAGTCCGACAGCCGACATCCCAGTTTCACCCGTCCGTCGACCCGAATCCCCCTAGCTTGCACGGCCAACCCCGCGCGGCAGGACTCAACGTAATCGTTCGGATCCTTCAACAGCCGTGCCTTGATTTGAGCCCGGGCTGTGTCGGTGTCCAAGTCCGGAATCTTGGTGATCGCGCGGATGTACCGATCGAACACCGCAGCGTCTTCGACATGCGCCAGATAAAGAGTCCCTCCCGGCTCGGTAAACTCAGACGCATAGCTGACCAATCGATGGTCGCCCGCCAAGTGATCCGTCACCGCCATCACGCGGTCGGTGTTTTTCAACATATGGTTGGGGAGATTTTCGCGATCCGGATTCGGAAGGATCAACACCGGGGTGGTCGTCGCCTGCGTCAGCACATCCACATGAGCCCCGAGTCCAAACTGCCAATCCACCGCGTCACAGTGAAGTTGCCGGTACGTCACGATCAAGTCTGGGCGATAAGATTCGACCGCATCCAGCACCGACTTCACCGCAAAACGCTCCGAGCCACCGAACAACTCCCACTCCACCTTGCCCCCCTGCTCCAGTGTAGACAGAAAGCCCTTGGCCAAGTAGAGGAAATCATCCTGCAACGGCTCCGGTAAATCGTGAACGATCAAAACCCGGCCGATGGCAACCGGCTGCGGCCTGAACATCTCCTTGGCCGCAGCATTGAACGCACTCTCAAATTGATCCAGTGACCCCATGCCGTGCTCAGTATAAAAAGAGCCGAAATTCCATCAAGCCCTAACGTCCGCTTGGCCAAGCGCTTGGTTAGAGTTGCCAGCGGGCCAGACGCTTGGCCAAGCGCGACTCGACCTCGGGCGGTGTGATAAGGTTGGGAAAGTCCGCCTTCAATCGCTCCGGCGTCGGAATCTCCCCCCAGGCAGTGACGGTGAAAAACTCCGCCATCGGCTGGTCGCCCAGTCCAAGCTCCGCGTTGCGCTTGGCATACCGTCGCTCAAGGGTGATACGCCATTCGTCGATCGACTTCGGGTAGTCCATGTCGTGCCGCCCCACCCACGGCAGCCACTCAGTGACCTGCGATTGGTGGCACCAACTCATCTCGACCATCAACTCAAACGCCTCGCTGACATCCACCACGAGATCAAACGCGTTCTCCCCGAACATGTACGAATCATACGCATTGAGGATTACCGGCACCTTGCACGGTGGTGGCTCGGGGTCGTCACAGGGATACTCCGGCGTGAAGGCATGCGGCACATTGATCATGTAGGCAACCCGCCGAACCGCCTCTGCCACCGCGACATGGTCGACGTGAATTCCCGCCAGCGGGTCGTTCGGTACGGGTGGTGCAAACAAGTAGTCCGGCTCGAAGTCGCGAATCGCCTTCCACAACGCCGCTAATAACGGCACGTCCACCTGCAGACAGGCTTCCCTCGGCAATTCACCGTTGGGCAGTCTGAGTTGCTCGAACTCATATTGCCCAAGTGCGGCGGACTTCAGCTGTTCCTCCAGCCGCACACGGGCGGTCTCCTCGCGGGACAACCGATGGTGGCCTGCCTTGCCATCGGTGCAGACGATGACCTTGGCCTGAAAATCAGCGCCCAGTTTTCGTCGCCACACATCGAACGTGCCGGCCGTGCAAAACTCGTAATCGTCGAAATGTGCGTGAACGAAAAGAACCTTCATAAACAAAAAAGGAGAGCCAGTCTTCGGCTCTCCTTGGAAAAATCAACGATTTACCGGCGTTACTTTTTCGGGGGCTTCGGCGCCGCTGCCTTTTTTTCCTTGGCTTCCTTGGCATTTCCAACCGCGCCGCCCACGCCGGCACCGATGAGACCACCCACAAGGGCGCCCTTGTCGCGTTCACCGGATTGATGGCCTATGACCGCGCCTGCAGCCGCACCGACCAATGCACCGACACCGGCTCCGACTGCCGTCTTTTTACCCGGCTCCGTGGCACAGCCGCTCACGAGCAGCATACCGGCCACCGCCGCCAACATGGTTTGTTTAATCTTTGTCATGTCGTTCTAAACCGGGGGAATCCTCCTGCGGAAATCGTCCCGGCACAAGTCGATTCTACGATGAAACCGGCTTCCCGTTTTGTTTTTCGGCCAAGCGATTTAGCACCTCGAGCCGCTGTGCCATTTCGGTTGTGAACTCCTGCAGATGCTGGTCCAGCTTGGCGAACTCCTCCTTCAGGTCAATCTGCTCCTCCCCGTCCTTTTCCAGCCGACTCGCCAGTTCCTGCTCCTTTTTTGCATCCTCCATCCCGGTCAACATCACACCTACGAACAGGTTCAACACAATCATCGCGCCGGTCACAATAAAGCTCACGAAAAACAGTGCCGCCGCGAAGGGCGATGCGCTCGACTTCACCTCGTCCTGGCTAATGCCCATCTCGGCTAACATTTCATA
>WTHH01000445.1 GCA_011523195.1 Verrucomicrobiales bacterium | reverse complement strand
TACAAGACTCCCCCCCGAAGGGGGAGTCAAAGAGTTGAGAATGATCTGCTTTCGTATGCGTACGATTGATCCCATCAACACCCCATGGCTGCTGGTTTTAGCGAAAGTGGGGCTGCCCTGTCACTTTCCAACCATGGGTACTCGGCCGTAAAGGCCGCAGCGGTCGTTCCCTCAAGGGGAACTCTCAGTAGTAATTATTTTACTACCTTATTGGTCCAGATTTGTTTTTGTTAAAGTTCCGGTATGAACTCCATTCTACTGGATGACTGTCTTTTTCAGATCAATCCCGGCCTAACTTCCCAACGTTTCAAAACCATTTCGTCGGCATATGTGTATCGTTCGTAAACGACGGACAAGTGCTATCGGCAATGACATTACCTTGTGAAGAAAAAAAATCCCTTTTGGAAATTTTTTTCACCTGATCTTCCAGTACCGTTTTGCAGCCTCTTTTGTGACCAATTCCCTGTAGTGTTCAAACAGCATTTTAGTGTCCCTGTGACCCATCTCTAGGGCAGTCTTTTCAGCCGACTGATGCTCTGCCAGATGATAGCTGGCGAACGAGTGTCGCATGATGTCTGGACTCCAACTCAAGCCTGCGGCTTCCAGTATTCTTGAGAGGCGTTTACGTTTGTTCTTGGGAGCAAACTCATCACCTAGTGACAGCCACTCTTGTAGATTATCTGAGATGGTGACGAGCCGGCGTCTTCGTGTCTTAGCCTTGTTGGCTTTGATCTCAATGTGGGCCGGCTTGATGTCCGAACGATGGAGTCTTTCGATCTCCATCGGGCGGACGCCAGCAAAGAGGCCGACAGCCAAGTAGGCAACCATTTCGGTATCCAGATGATATGCCGTTTTAAGCAGTTTTTCTGCTTGGCTAGGGGTGAATATGGTTGGGGCATTATCGTCGCTCTGAGGGCGTTTTACGGCCCCGCAAGGGTTGGTTTTGCAGTGCTCCTCCCGTACACACCAACTGAAGAAGGGGCTAACCTTGGCTATGACACCATCAATGGTGGAACGCTTCCACTTTCGATCATAAAACCAGCACTCTAAGTCCTGTGAACTGAGCTCATGACACGACTTGCCGGGGTAAGCAGACTTGAGTTGTAAAAGGCACATCACGGTTTGCTTTAGAGAGGTAGGGCGGAGTGATCTTCTATTAAGCAGCTTAATGTATATATCCACAGCTTCTGCCAATAGAAGTGGTTTGTGTTTAGGGGAAGGTGGTGTGGAGAGGATGCTTTGGTATACGGATTGCCCTCGGTTTGAGGCTAGCTTGAAGGCGTTGATAATGTCCTGCCGTTCCTGATCGGACCGGTTATTCCAGAAGCCTGTATGATCGGCTTCAATCGAGTTTAACCAAGCACGAGCTTCGTCACGAGAGGTGAAGAAGCGTTGCTTACGTTTACCTTGAATTGAGAGTGTGACACGCCACCGGGTATTGCCGTGGTTTGTCGTCTTGCTGATCCTCATTTCGCTAACATCCGCTAACCGTTTTTGCGAAAAGTTAGGTAAATGTTAGTAACAGAAGCTGAATGAGTAATTGAGAAGCGAGGATTTTCCTAAGAAAAATGGTGCACTCGAAAGGACTCGAACCTTCACGCCTTTAGGGGCACAACCACCTCAAGGTTGCGTGTCTACCAATTCCACCACGAGTGCACCCGATGGGTGGACAACGTGAAGAAATGGCCGGTGTTTTACAAGCGGTTTTTTTGTTCGTGTGTGATCGATGCTTTGCGGTTGCCTGGTCAGGCGGCTTGGCCTTGAATCGCGGGCGATGAATGGATGTCTTCGTCTTGGCCAAGCGCTTGGCCTGTCTGCGGTTGCGCTGCTTGCGCTTGGCTCTGCCGGCTGCCGTGTGCTCTCGGAGGCGGACTACCCGGTCGGAATTTACTCGGTGGGTAGTGAGACGAATCTGGCCGACATCGCCGACGCCGGGTTCAACCTGGTCACCGGCCCGGCCAGACGTGGCTTTCTTGACGCAGCCGAGGCCAACGGCATCGGCGTGTTGGCTTCGCCCGGGTCGCATGCGGGGGAGGGATTCGACGCGGCAAAGGTGCGGGCTACGGTAGCAACGTACGACCGGCACCCGGCGCTGTGGTCGTGGTATCTGATCGATGAGCCGGACATGCACCGTGTTTCGCCTGAGCTGGTGACTGAGGCGCATCAAGTGGTGAAACGCGCCGGCGCGCGCAAGCCGACGAGTTTGGTTTTGTACCGGGGCGACGAGGCGCAGTGGTACGGCAACATCGCGGATATCACGATGGTGGATCGCTACCCCGTGCCTTGGCTGCCGTTGGCCAATTTCTCGCAGCACATCCACAAGACACGACTGGCCACGGATGCCAATCGGCCGGTGGTTGCGGTGATCCAGTCGTTCGACTGGACGGCGCATCAGGGTGTGTTGCCGGGTGAGGAAAATCTGCGGCCGCCGACGGAGCATGAGCTGCGCAGCATGACGTACAGCGCGTTGACCCGGGGGGCAAACGGGATTTTTTACTACAGCTACGCCGATATGCGGTTGAAAGAGCGGAAGTACCCGGAACTGTGGGCCGCACTCAAGAGGGTGGTGGCCGAGGTGCGCTCGCGTGAGGCGTTGTTCAAGGCGGAACACGTCTGGTGGCCCAAGGCGCATCATTTCGAGGAGCAGGACACGCGCTTCAACGCCGCGCTGGAGGCCAGCGTGCAGTCGGTATTGCTGCGGGTGAAGCAGGGCAGCAAGCTCATCCCGCCCGGGTATTACATCCTTGCGGTGAACACCTCGCCGCAGTTTCACACCTACCGTTTTCGTCTGCCGTGGAACACGGTCGGCAAGGTGCCGGTTGCCTTCGAGGGCCGGGCCGCGATCACCGATGGCTCATGGGTTGTCGACCGCTTCGAACCGTTCGCAGTGCACGTCTACGGCCCGCTGCCAAGCGCCTCCAACCCCTGATCCCTCTCCCCTAAACCCTACTTCCGGCCGGTTAGTTTTTTGACCTTGGCTTCGAGTTGGCCGAGGTCGACGGATTTGGAGTTGCCGGGGAATTTCTGGTCGGCCACCCACCAGTCCTCGGTGAAGGAGGCTTTGCCACCGGGCTTGAGGATTTCCTGCGGGCCGATCGGCTCGAGCTCGCACATCGGGCCGTCGGGGTACCAAATGGAGAGGGTCAACCCGGCCATCTCATTGTACGGGCGCTTGGGGTAGGTCGGCCAGCCCTTGACGAAGAGCAGGTCCTTGCGCATGAGGTAGGCCATCCAGCCGGCCTTGCTGTCGAAGCCGAGCTTGGGCATGCGCGGCGGTCCCTCGACGAGTACGTAGCCGTCGCGCTGGCTGATTTTTTCGTCGTCCGGCAGGAAGTTGATGGTGGTGCCGTTCTCGTAAATGACGTGCTTGCGCGGCATGCGGCTGTGCTCGGTGACCGGCACAACGCAGATGCCCTGGCCGTGCACGAACGTCCGGCACCAGTAACAGACCTGCCGCGTTTTGTCGGAGATGTTGATGACAGTCTGCTTAATGCGCAGATGTGTGCCTTTGGCGGCGAGCCGGAAGTCGCGGACGATCTGGAAGCCGGTCGCCTCATCCTTGCCGCTGGTGAAGCGTGCCGATCGTGCGCCAGTGATCTCGCCCTCGTACGGGCCGCTCCAGAGCAGGTCGTGCCGGGGCAGGACGCGTTCCGGGCCGATGTCGAAGCGTCCGGCGCTGGAGCCGCCCTTGCCTTGGCTGTCGGACTCGCTGAGATATAGAGTGTTTACGCCGTTGATCTCGTAGGCGAGTACGCGTCCGCCGGAGGGTGTGAGGACGACGCGAGTGGTTTTGTTTTTCAGCTCGATGCAATTTTCGTAGCCGAACGCAGTGAGTGAGCGGGCACCTTTGGCGGCCAGCGCGACATTGCCAGATAGGCCAAGCAGAAGGCTGACAGCAAAAAAACCCTTGAGCATGTGAACCGGTTTCATGGCGGGAACGGTAGCCGTGTGGGCGTTTCCGGACAAGCCGAACCGGTGCTGGTCGGTGATGGGTTTGTAGGATGAATTAACTTTATGTATAATGGATTTTTTAAAAGAATGAAGCGCTGTGCTGCTAGAGAATTGGTGGTCGGAAATAGTGAGCGATGAGTGTCGAAAAGCAGTTTGAGATGATGGGTATTGACGGTAAGCAGTACGGCCCGCTTACTGAGTCGGAGTTGGGGGTGTACGTTTCACAGGGTCGAGCCAACTCGGAGACAAAGATTAGGCGAGTGGGTGACGAGTCGTGGCAACCGCTGGGCAACCTCCTCAGGATCGCTTCGCCCAAGGTGGTGAGTCAACCTCAGCAACTGGAGGCAGCTGTCCCGAGTGATACACCGCTGGAGGTCGGGTTGGCACTCAGCGAAGGCTGGCAGTTATTTAAGGAGCACGCGGGAATGCTAGTCGGTGCCGGGGCGATTTTTTTAGGAATCCTGACGGCGGCTGGGTTAATCGGCGCGGTAATCCCCGCAGCGCAATTGCTGGTTCAGGGGCCGCTGATGGGTGGGCTGATTCTCATGATCCTGAAGCTGTCGCGGGAGGGTCATGCAGAGGTGAGTGATGTTTTTTTGGGTTTCCAAAACTACGGGTGGCTGCTGTTGGTGACCGTCGTCCAAGGAGCGGTGATTTTTGCTGCATCAATTCCCGGGCTTATTATGCTCATCATCGGGGCTGTCATGATGACACAAGAGTCGGGAGAAATGGGTGTCGGTTTGATGGTGGGGGGCGGAATCTTGATGTTCGTCCTGATGATCCCGGCCGTTACCTTAACCAATTTCGCCCTCTATCTGGTTGCAGACCGTCGAGGGACATTCGGAGAGGCATTCCTCGCTGGCTTCAAGGGGGCTAAAAAGAATTTCTGGGGGATTTTCGCGATGATGATTGTGATCGGCTTGGCTTCAATGCTGGGGGTGATCACTTGCGGCCTTGGGTTGTTATTCACCATCCCCTGGTCGTTAGCGGTGATGGTCAAAGCCTACGAGCAAATATTCCCGCTGCCGGCGGATCAATCGGCCTGAGTTTGCACGTGAGCTTCCTTTGGCCAAGCGCGGATGAAAAAAATTCCGATCCATGAGACGAGTTACCGTGCTAGGCCTGACAATTTGGGTTTGGTGTGTTGCGCTTGGCCAAGCGCAGGCTGGGCCATGGTTGTTTACCGCTGACGAAAAGAAATCGAATTTCGATATTGAGGTGACACTCGACCTTGGCCTTGTCAAGGAATCGGACGACGACTCCACCCAAGTAAAGGGTACGATCATTGCCGAACTTGAGCCGGATGAAGATCCGGAGACCATCCGCATCACTCACGTCGACGCCCAGCTGACCAAGTCCAAGCTGCAACTCAAATACTCGTTCGGGCCGTTTGGTATTTTCGGCAAGGCGAATTTCACGATGACAGATTCCCGGATCATGCTTGAGCCAGAGGACGCGGGAGAGGCGGCGGAGCTGGACGAGGACGGCAACTTTAACCAGATTGAAAATGTTCCGTCCATGACGGGCCTAGTGAAATACGACTTGGACACCGTAGCGCTGAAGCGCAAGGGTGAGATGGATCTGAGCGACCCGGAGGAAATGCCGCAGGACGCCCCCGAGCCGGAGACATTCGATGTTGAGGGGCAGTTGGCCTGGGACGGCGACGTGCCTGTACTGAAGTTCGACTTTGACATCGAGCAGGAGTTGAAGAGCGACGAATTCAAGGGCATCACCGTAGAAGTCTCGGCCGAGGGCACGATCGTCGCGCGTGGCGAACGGCTGGTGATCGAACAGCCTGTGCTGACGATCGCACCCATTGATGGAGGCGGACTGCGGCTGAGCTGGGAGCCGGGTGATTACGTCATCGAGGCCGCCACCGAGGTGACCTTTGCCGAGCCGGAAATCATCGAGCTGGACGAGGGGCAGGCGGAATATGTCGCCAAGCCAAGCGGAGACCAGCCGCAACGCTTCTACCGCCTGCGTAGCCGGTATCCGCGCGCTTGCGCTTGGCCAAGCGGGTGCGTCACACTCGCTGCGTGAGCTTTGTCACCCATCTTGAGTGCGCCAACTGCGGCAAACAGTTCACCGCTGGCCAGCCGCACAACCTCTGCACCGACTGCCAGCGGCCGCTCTGGGTTCGCTACGATCTTGATGCCGTGAAGTCGGCGTTCCCGAGGGAGCGCTTGGCCAAGCGCCCGGCGGATCTTTGGCGTTACCGCGAACTGCTGCCGTACGCCGACTCGGCCAATGTCGTGTCACTGGGCGAGACCATGACGCCGATTCTTTCGACGCCCCGGCTCGGCGCCGAGCTTGGCCTGGGCAATCTGCTTTTCAAGGACGAGAGCCGGTTGCCCACCGGGAGCTTCAAGGCGCGAGGCATGGCAATGGCGATCACGATGGCCAACGAGTTTGGCATCTGGCGCGTTGCCTGTCCCACTGCCGGCAACGCCGGGGGCGCCATGGCCGCCTATGCGTCGCGTGCCGGGATGGAGTCGTACGTGTTCATGCCGGACGACACCCCGGTGATCAACATGAAGGAGACGCACCTTGCCGGGGCGACCGTGGTGCAGGTGAACGGCTTGATTAACGACTGCGGCCGACTCGTGGGCGAGGGGCGCGAGCCGATGGGTTGGTTTGACCTCTCCACCCTCAAGGAGCCCTACCGCATTGAGGGCAAAAAAACCATGGGGCTCGAGTTGGCGGAGCAACTCGACTGGGAACTGCCGGACGTCATCCTGTACCCGACCGGCGGCGGTACCGGGCTGGTCGGCATGTGGAAGGCGTTTGCCGAACTGGAGGCCATCGGCTGGTTGCCGCACGGCAAACGCCCCCGGATGATCTCCTGCCAGAGTGAAGGGTGCGCCCCGGTCGTGAGTGCGTATGCGGCGGGCGAGAAACATGCGCCGCCGTTCGAGAACGCCCACACCGTGGCCAGCGGACTGCGCGTGCCGGTGGCGGTGGGCGACTTCATGATCCTAAACGCCGTCCGCGAAAGTGGCGGCAGCGCCGTGACCGCACCGGAGAGCTGCATCGAAGAGTGGATGACGCGCCTGGCCAAGCTGGAAGGGCTGGCGATCTGTCCAGAAACCGCTATCTGCATGGGAGTGCTCGACCAGTTGCTCGCGAAGGGAGAGATCCAGCCAAGCGAGCGTGTGCTCGTTTTCAACACCGGCGGCGCGATGAAATACCCCGAACTCATCGAGATACCCTCGCGCCACCACGACCTCGGCCAAGCGCCCGACTGGAAGGCGATAGCTGAGAGTTGAATTGAACGAATAACTCAAGTACCAACCTCTGGTCACTAATGAGATGAATCTGAGAAAAAATCCCCAGTTGGCGAAGACTTGGTTATTTTTCCTGTTGTTGCTCCCGCTTGGTCAAGCGGCGGAGGCGGCTAAGCCGAATGTTTTGTTCATCGCGGTGGATGATCTTAACGACTGGGTTGGGGTGCTGGGTGGGCATCCGCAGGCGCGCACGCCGAATATCGATCGCCTGGCCAGGCGCGGGACGCTCTTCACTAACGCACACTGCTCCGCGC
>WTHH01000032.1 GCA_011523195.1 Verrucomicrobiales bacterium | reverse complement strand
GCCACCGCAGTAGGGGTTGTCGTAGTTTTCCTTGAAAATTTTCCAGACCTCTCGCTTCCACTTGGGCTCATCGATGGCGGGGCCGCCCCAGCCGTCGTTGGTGGTGAAGTCGTGGTCATCCCAGATGCCGTAGATCGGCACGCGCTTGGCCAAGCGCATCCACTCCGGCTGGCTTTGGCGTCGGTAGTAATGAAACCGCTGCATCTCGGGCGTCTGGGGATCGTCGATGTACACGTTGTCGCCTAGCAACAACACCGCTCGTGGTTCAAGGGCGCCGATGGTGTTCCAAACGCGCTCGTTCTCGGGCACGTAGCCAGAGCCACCTCCGAAGGCGATGGTGAATTTGTCCGTCGGTGCATCCTTTTTCAGTGACGTATTGGGCAGTACGCGTTCCCACGGCCAGGACTTGGCATCGTACTTCCACGTGTCGGATTTGCCGTTGGCGATATCGAGCAGCATCTGGGTGTGCTCAGGGTTCACAGCGAATTCTGCCGTCTCCTTCAGGTAAGCAATCGCCTCCTCCTTATTGCCCTGCAGGATTAACTTGAGCGCATGCGGATGCACACGCTTTACCTGCCCACGATTGCCGGGCTTTTCATTGTTCACCTTCGGCTTGTTCGCTTGGCCAAACAATTGAGGTGCGCTCAGGCCAGACGCCAGAATGCCCAGCGAGCACAGGGCCTTGAGGGATGTAAAACGTGCAGTAATGCTCATAAAAAAAGTTTTATTCGAAAGTCAGCTCCAAACTCTCGATGATCGGCTTGGATTTGTTGTCTGTTGAGTCGGCGATTTTCAGTTCAACCTGAAATGCATAGCCGTCGGGAAATTTTGAGAGATCGAGCGCGGCGGGAACGCGCTTGACCTGCTTGGAGAATCCCTTGATGTAATCGTAACTCTCTTTGACCTCGATCCAGTTCGTCGATAGATCGATCTTCCCATCGTTCGAGGTGTCCAAGCCGACACGGACCGTCACCGTCTCAACCCACGGGCCGGGGCTCACGTAGTCGGTCTGCTGCTGTGTGGCGAGGTAGAATTGCCCCTCGGCAAAGGCGATATCTGGGTCGGGATGGCCGTTGCCAATCTTGTCGCACCAGGTGAACGGCTGATCAATCGACGGCGAGGTAAACCAGCCGACGCTCATCTTGTGCCCGCCGATCGGATCGTAGTCACCAAAGAGATAATACTGGCCGCCGATGCAGATCGCGGCCCAGTCACCGTAGGCTTCCTGCTCCGGTTCGTGCACCTCGTACTCGGCAATGTTGGTCTTGAACCGCTTGGGATCCTCCTTGGCCCAGTGCGGATGCCGGTAGGTGGCAGTTTTGCCGGTTGGCTTGGTGCGATTGTCGACCGCCGGTTTTTGAAACTTGAATCCGTTCAACCCGTTCGAGCTCACGGCATGACCTGCGACCGGCGAGTCCCACGAACGCTTGCTGGCATTGATGGCTCCCCAATCCTCAATGATCACGTGCATGTTGCCGTCGAGGTCGCGGATGAAACCGGCGTCCGAACCGTGCGACGGATCCTCCACGGCGATGCCCATGTTTTTGCCGGGGAGACCGTCGAAAAGATTGTTATCCACGTACACGTGCGGATCCTGATCGTTCGGGAAGTCGTAGTAAATGTACGCCTTGCCATCGACCCACTCGGCACTGGTAACCCAGCGGGAAAACCCCTCGGTGACCGGCCCATGGTGCACCCAGTTTTTCATGTCGCGACTCTGCCAAGCGTGGTAACCGCCCTTCCCCGGATTGAGGCCGCCGGGGGCGTTGTACTGGTTCGGGAAGCGCGTGGTCTGCAGCGGCATGTCGAACCCCACTAGCTTGGCCTCCTGCGGAGTGAACTTGGCCAAGCGCTTGGCCTTCGGCTTGTTGTTCCCGTAACGGCCGAACATCCAATAGTTGCCCGGCCCCACGGTCAGCAGCACCGGGGCATCCCGCAGGTTCGCCGGGCCAAGGTTTTCGATCGGATTCCAGTTCTGCCAAACCGCAGATTGCCGAATCGTCAGCGACAGGGCGGACCGCTTTCGGTCGAATCGTTTCAGCTTGGTCTTGAGTTGTCCGGTTTTGCCCATTGGCGAGACCGTGCCGTTTTCGACGGCAACACCGGTCGAAGACGCGATCGCTTTTTCCCAGTCGGCCTGGGAATCAACCGTCACCGATTCACCGGAAACCAGCGCTTGGCCAAGCAGCGTGGCAGTCAGAAAAAGAGTAGTTTGTTTCATGTGAAAAACACGATGTGCAGTCATTTCTTCGCCTCCAGTTCACTGGTCAATGAACGTAGCTCGGCGAGAATCTTCGGATGCTTCCCTGCAAGATTGTTGCGTTCACCCAAGTCCGCATCGAGGTCGTAAAGTTCCTCGACCTTGGGCCGATCATCCTCCACGGCATAGCCGTGAAAAAACGCATTGGCGCGAAGATACTTCCACTTGCCTCGCCGCACGCCGGCCTTGTTGAAATAAAAGAACTCGCGCCCCGTCTCGCGCTTGCCGAGCAGCAATTCGGTCTGGTCGATACCATCGATGTGGCGATCCTTGGGCACTGTAAACCCACACCACGATGCGAATGTGGGTAAAAAATCGATAGTGGCGAACTCTGCATCGCTCACCCGGCCAGCCCGCACCCGGCCGGGCCAGCGCACGATGCACGGCAACCGGTATCCGGCCTCGTAGGGTGACCCTTTTCCGTTGCGAAGCGGGCCGGCCTCACCCCAGAAAATGGAGCCAGCCGGATGGCCCTTCTTGCGCTTGGTATACTTGTCCTGATTCCACGGACCGTTGTCGCTGGTGTAGATGACGAGCGTTTTGTCGATGAGCTGGAGTTCGTCGAGCGTGTCGAGCAGGCGGCCGGTTTCGAAATCGAACTCCTCCACCACATCTCCGTACAACCCGCCCTTCGACTTGCCGCGAAACTTCGGCGAGGCGTTGATGATCGTGTGCATCATCGTATGCGCGAGGTAGAGCACGAACGGCTTGTAGGGATCACGCTTGTTTTTGAGGTAATCGATCGACTTGTCCGTGTAGAGCTTGATCAATCCGCCCATGTCGCGAGTGGATCCTGCGGGCTCGTTGTTTTCATGCAGGTGTACCACGCCGGCGTCATTCGCACCGAGGGCGCCGTAAAAATAATCGAACCCCTGCGCGTTCGGCATGCGTGGGATGATCGGTTTCCGATTGGAAACATCCCACTTGCCGATGCAGGCGGTCTGGTAGTCCGCCTTGCGGATCAACTCCGCCAAGGTGATCTCCTCCGCCGGCATGCCCCAACCGCCACTGCGGATAGGCTGCCGTCCGGTCAGCAGCGCCGAGCGCGACGGCCCGCAAACCGTCTGCGTATAAAACGAGGTGAACCGCGTGCCTTCCTTGGCCAGTTGATCCAGCCGCGGCGTCTTGTTTTTTGTGTTCCCGTAACAAGCGAGGTCCGCATAGCCCTGATCATCAGTGAAAATGATCAAGATATTGGGTTTTGCGGAAGCGGGGTAAACTGCCGTAGTAAAAGCAGCCAAGGCTAACGCAGTTAACAATCTGTTTTTCATTTTACTGTGATTTTCGCGGGCCAATCCTACGGGGCGAACCCCGACGCAACAAGTTCAGCAACAACCACTTGGCGAACGGTCACTCCTCAACGCCGCTTGCGCTTGCCGTGGTTCGTGCGCTCTCTTCCACCAAAATACTTGTCGCGAATCCACTTTGGCTGCCAGACGTCGAGTACGCGCTTGGCGTTGTCATAGCGAGGCTCCTTCGGATCAGGCTTGGCTGACTCAAGCGGGTGCGGATCGCCAAGGCGCTCACGCCATTCATTCATCAACGTCAGCATTCTCCCGGCCTGTTTTCCGTGGGCTGAATCCCCGGCCAAGTCTCTCGTTTCGTGAGGGTCCGTCGCGAGGTTGAACAACAGCCGATGGTTGATTCTCGGGTAGATGTGCAACTTCCACCTTCCATCACTGACCGCCCGCTGGTTGTTTTGAAATGGCAGAAAAACTGAGTCGCGAATCCGGACAACCTCCCCCTGCATGATGGGCGCGAGGTTTTTCGAATCGACCCCGACCGGCACCGGCACGCCGGCGAAGCTGCAAAGCGTCGAGTAAAGGTCGTGGACGTAGGTGAACGCGTCGCTAGACTTGCCCTTTGGCACACCCGGCCCCTGCAGGATCAGCGGACACTGCATGCTCTGCTCGTAAACATTCTGTTTGCCGAGCAGGCCGTGGCTCCCCATCCCCAGCCCGTGATCCGCCGTGTAGACCACAAGCGTATTGTCGGCGTGTGGACTGCCCTCGAGCGCCTTCATGATGCGCCCGACCTGTTCGTCCAAATGCGTCACCAAGCCGTAGTATTCGCAGAGCTGATCGCTGATGACCTCCCTGGTTCGGGGCCACGGGGCAAGGCCTTCGTCGCGACCGGAGGTGGCTTGCGGCGCATTTTGGAAGGGATGCTGGGGAAGATAGTTCGCCGGCAGCGGCGGACGATTCTCGTAGTACATCTTCCGGTATTTCTCGGGCGGATTGCGCGGGTCGTGCGGAGCCATGAACGCCACGTAGAGGAAGAACGGTTTGTCTCCCTTGGCCTGTTGAATGTACCGGACTGCCTCATCCGCAAACACCGTGCTGGAGAACCCACCGGCATCCCGCTCCTTGCCCAGCTCTCCATCCTTCAAGTCCTGCACGGCGAAGTCGGCATGATTCGCCATGCCGCCCATGTAGACGGAGCGGCCGTTGGCGAAAGACCGGTCGAGCATGCCCTTGCCGTTGTGCCACTTGCCGATGATGAACGGCTCGTATCCCCCGCGCTTGGCCAACAGCGTGGGCAGGACGGTGGCGCCCCCCCAGTTCGTGGCCGGCCGGTTAGCCGGCAGATTCATCCAGTGCCGGCCGGTCATCAGCATCGCCCGGCTGGCCACGCACACCGCGCCGCTGAACGAACCCGCACAGTAGTTGCGCCGAAAACTGAAGCCCCGCTCCGCCATCCGGTCGAGGTTGGGCGTGCGAATGTGCGGATTGCCGTGGGCAGCGATCGTATCCGCCCGCTGGTCATCGGCGAAAAGAAAAATGATATTCGGTGGCCGTTTTTCCAGCGCCGCTTGGCCAAGTGCTTGGCCAAGCGCGATGGCAATAAATAATAAAACAAGTCGACTCATGAGAGGCGGCCAATCTGCGCCAAACCCCGCCTAGAAACCAGCATTTTGAACAACCAAACCAAGCACTTGGCTAAGCGGATGATTCGGCGTTAACCAAACAGTGGGTGGCGAAGCAGATGTCGACGCCGTTAGCCAAGCGCCACGACTGGACGCGCGCGTGGCGGAATTGGTAGACGCGCCGGATTTAGGTTTCCAAATTCAACCCTCTTTGGGTTTCATAATGGCTCAATTCCAAAAGAAATAAGCAAATTCCAACCCCTGCAGGAATCCACGTAAGCAGCACAAAAAGTAGCACAAAACAGTTAAGCTACTCTCCCATCAGAACCCGGTAAGTTTGCTGCCAATCTAAAGTAGGCATTCCTGAATGCCCTCACCTAAAGCCCTCCACCCTGCCACCTACTACACTTCCCTAAGCGCTTGAAACCGCTTTAAACGGCGAGATTAAATTGAAGAGCGTTGAACTTATGTTAATTGTTCTGTGTGATTAAACTACTTTTATTCTTATTAGGTGCAATCGTAATAACAGGATGTGCAACAGTAAGCAAAATCAGTAGATCTGGCTATGAGGAAGCCACACATAAAGTTCTAAGCAAAAATGGAAACATTCAACTCAGATCATATCCAGACCTGCAGTTGGTTGAAACAAGTATGAATCAAGGCGACGGAGGGTTCATGCGCCTGTTTAGATACATAGATCAGGGCAATTCAAAAACAGAAAAAATTGCCATGACCACACCAGTTTTTACCCAGAAAAATGAAGGGATTGAAACGATGGCTTTCGTGCTGCCTGCTTCAATGAGTTCAAATGATGTACCTGAACCTCTTGATAAAAATGTGCGGGTCCGCACCAGGCCAACTGGCCTTTATGCAGTCTATCGATATTCAGGTAAAAGGGTTGATGGCGGATCCAATAAAGCAAAAAGAGAACTTAAGAATTGGATATTGAATAATGATTACGAACAATTGTCTGATCCAATAAATGCATACTATGATACACCTTGGACACCGCCGTTTCTCCGCCGAAATGAACTGTTAATTCAGGTTAACAAGAAGCAAAAAAAAACCTGATTAATCTACGCATCTGGAAAGAGTTATGCCCTTAAACAAATTAGCTTACAGCATTGCAAAGCGGGATTCGGCGTTTACCAACAGGGGGTAGTAAAGAAGAATGACACCTCCGTTGCCCAAGTGCCACAGCGGGACGCGCGCGTAGCGGAATTGGTAGATGCGCCGGATTTAGGTTCCGGTGCCTTCGGGCGTGAAGGTTCGACTCCTTTCGCGCGTACCATCTTCTTAAGGCCCTATTTCAGGCAGCCAAATCACTGTTTAATAAATACAAACAGTGAACAAGAATATCAGCAAATCCGTTGGTGCCTTTTTTGGTGCCTATTCTTCATCGCGTGAGTCTAAAAAGAGCAGATCGTTTTCACCTGTCCTCGACTCATCCAAAAAGCCAATCCGTGGCCTGTGGAAACGTGGCAAAATCTTTTATGCCCGAATCACCACAACTGACTCCAATGGCAAACGAGCTCAACGTCGCGTACCTCTTAATGCCAAGACTCTGGTTCAGGCGCAGGCAGAGCTAGAGAAAATCAGGCAGAAACCTGTTGTTTCTACTGGCCAGCAATATTGCCCCACCTGGACCAAGTACTGGCCTATCTACATCTCACAAATTCACCATCTCAAACGGCCAAGTACAGTCGACTCAGAGAAACTGCATTGCAAGCATTGGGCTAAGTTCATCGGGGATATCAGATTACATCTAATTCGGAAATCACATCTCTTGAATTACCGATCCGAAAAACTAAAAGCTGGCTGGACCGGAAGAACAGTCAACCTGTCCATAACTGTCTTGAGTAACGTCCTGAATCACGCGCAGGACAACGGACTAATCGAAATACTTCCAACGGCTGGAATTAAGCCAATACGGTGGAAACCCAAAAAGCGCCCTCTATTTACCTTTGAACAGATCGAGTCAATATGTACTGCCGCCCTAGAAAACGCTCGTAACGGGCAACTCTTGGCTGACTATCTAAGGCTTATGACGCGGTGCGGCTCACGAGCCAGCGAGACACTTCGCCTGAAATGGTCGGATGTGAACTGGGACAAACAGCAACTTATTATCGGTTCAGACGGCTTAAGCAAAAACCACGAGTCCCGAGCCGTTGACTTCAACACTTCTCTGGCCGACTTACTCACTAGTATGCAAGCTAGAGGCAATGGCTCAGCATGGCTACTGCCTGCACCACGAATGTCTAGGGAAGATGCTCCGGCGAAGAGCCTGAAAGAAGCTATCTACCGAGCACGTAAAATTGCTGGCGTTCACGGCTTCGGTTTCCACGATTGCCGTCACTACTTCATTAGCCACGCTGTCATGAGC
>WTHH01000355.1 GCA_011523195.1 Verrucomicrobiales bacterium | reverse complement strand
CGAGTCGGGCGAGATCGCCGGCAAGCCAAGCGAGTTGACCATCCTGCACGAGCCGAAGGAACTCGCTGCCAAGCGATTGATGTTGCTGGGGGTTGGCGATGCACTCGATGCGAACCAGGCATTTCGCATGGCCGGCCAGGCTGTACGGGCGGCGCAGCAGCGTAAGTTCAAGCGTGTCGCGATTGCTTTGGCCGATGGAGAGCTGGTTCGCGCCGTGGCGGAGGGTTGCGCGTACGGCGGGTACGAGCGGCCGAAGTACAAGAGCGATGACTCGGCCGCTGCGGTAGAGGAGATTTTGATCGTGGCGCCGAGCGCAGACACGGGCGCGTTCGAGGCCGGGCGCATCGTCGGTGAGTCGGTGAACGTGACTCGTCGGCTGGTGGACACGCCGGCGAATGACCTTGGCCCGGAGGAGTTTGCCGACATGGCCGAGTCGATGGGCAAAGCGGCCGGGTTGGATGTCGAGGTGCTCGACGAACCGGCGCTTGAGGCGCTTGGGGCCGGTTCACTGCTGAGCGTGGCGAGGGGCTCCGCGAGGCCGCCACGGCTGGTTCGCCTGAGTTGGAATCCCACAGATGCCGCCGGCGACTCGCACCTGTTTCTTGTCGGCAAAGGCGTGACGTTTGACACCGGAGGCCTGTCGCTTAAGTCGGCGAACTCGATGGAAAAAATGAAGTACGACATGGCCGGCGCGGCTACCATGCTCGGGGCGATCACGGCGATCGCGCGGCTGGGTTTGCCGCAGCGCGTTAGCTGTTTGCTTGGCTTGGTCGAGAATATGCCAAGCGGCACGGCCACCCGACCGGGCGACATCGTGCAGGCGATGAACGGCAAGACCATCGAGGTGATCAACACCGATGCCGAGGGACGGCTCGTTCTTGCCGATGCCCTGACGTACGCCGTGCGCGAGGGTGCGACTCACATGATCGATGCCGCGACATTGACCGGTGCCGTAAGCGTTGCGCTGGGCGCGGTGAACATCGGCCTGATGAGCAACAACGATTTGTTGCAGTCGCACATCACCACCTCCGGCCGGGCGATCGGCGAACAGTTCTGGGCGCTGCCGATGAACGACGAATATCTCGAGGCGATGAAGGGCGACCTGTCTGATCTGCGCAACGCCGGGACGGATCGCAAGGCCGGGACGATTACGGCGGCCAAGTTTCTAGAGCAATTTGTTGACGGCACACCATGGGTGCACCTCGACATCGCCGGCACGGCCAACCTCGACAAGGGATTGCCCAACGCGCCAAAGGGAGCCTCCGGAATCGCGGTGCGTTCGCTCGTGCGCGTGGTCGAAAACTGGTCGAACGGAGGGCTCGGATGATTTCCGCACAGGAAGCCATCGTCCGGCTGAAGGAGGGCAACGAACGATTCTTCTCCGGCAGTCCGCTGCTGGAGTCGCTGTCGAATCGGGAGCGCCGCAGCGAGCTGGCGTCCGGTCAGGAGCCGTTCGCGATTATCCTCGGCTGCTCTGACTCGCGCGTGCCATCGGAGATTGTTTTTGACTTCAGCCTCGGCCACCTGTTTGTCATCCGCGTGGCCGGCAACATCGTCGCGCCATCGCAGATCGGCAGCATCGAGTACGCCACGTCCCAGTTCGGCACGCGACTGGTCGTGGTGTTGGGGCACCAGAATTGCGGCGCCGTCTCGGCGACAATCAGCGAGCTGCGACAGCCAAGCGAAGATCGGTCACCAAACCTCAGCGCGATTGTCGACCGGGTTCGCCCGGCGGTGGAGCCGTTAATGGGCGGGGACGTGGACGAGGCCGCGTTGCTCCAGCGCGCCGTGCAGGCGAACATCCGCCAATCAGTCGAGCAACTCCGCGCCGGCTCCGACATCCTCTCATGCCAAGTGCAAAATGGCGGCCTCGAGATCGTCGGCGCACAATATTCGTTGAGCACCGGCCGGGTGGAATTCCTCTAGCTACAAACCGGACTCGCTGGCTCGTCCCTCTATTTTTGCGCTTGGCTGAAGATGGGGGGGCGAGCCTGCGAGTCCGTAAACCTCATCCCAAACAGGCCAAGCGCTATGCCCAGGCGGGTGGGTTGGCCAAACGGAACAGGCGTTCGCCGGCGTGGGGGACGAGCAGGATGCCTTCGTCCTCGCGGTTGGCAAAATCCTCCGGGTTAATCGTCGCGGGATCGCGGTAGCCAAGGTTTATTTGTCTGCACTTGGCCTCGGGGATTTGGGTGGCCAGCGTGACCTCGGCGCGTGGCGTCTCCACCCCGTTTTCGTAGGTGCCCAACCCCTTCACATGCACGCAGTGCGCCAACGCACCCCACGGCATGTCCTTGAATTGATCCCATTGTTTGAGGAAATAGTCGCGGCAATGGTAGCCGACTTTCTCGATCGTTTCGCCGTGCGCGATGCAGACATCGCTGATGTGCGGCGCGTAAATGATCAGCTCGCCGCCGTCGGCCAGTACCGGCTCGAGCTTGTACATACATTTGCCGGCGGTCCAAAGCTCGTCGTACATCTCCGGCGCACAGGCGAGGATCGTGTGGAATGGCTTTTCCATCGTCCGCGTGTGACGTTCGGAGGAAAGGTCGGCGGCCGCGGGCCACGCCTCCTCAACTGGCCCGGCAAACAGGCCGCTCATGCCGTCGCTCTCGATGACCATGCAAAAGGCGAGCTTAGGAATCTTCACCATTGCACCGGCGCGGTCGACTACCTTGCGCACTGGCGTCCACTTGTGGCCGATGATTTTTGGGGTGGTGATCACGGCGCCGAGCCAGTGGAAAAAGTTCAGTACCTGCGGCCCGGCGACGCCGGGGAAGAGGTATTTGTTGCCGCCGGAAAAGCCGACCACCTCGTGCGGGAAAACCGGCCCGATGATCACGATGTGATCGTAGTCGAACAGCTTGGCATTGACCTCCACCGGTACGTCCATCTCAAACAATCCGCCGCTGAGGTCGCTGATTTCGTCAGCGGAAATGGTGCCGATGTTTTTGAGCGCGCTGGGGTCGTCCCACGCGTGATTGAAAAACTGCACCGCAGCGTATTGGCCGGTGCGCTCGTCGTGCGTGATCTCCAGCCGTTGCTCGATCGCCGCCTCGCTCATGGCTTGATGCGTGCCCAGCGCGATCATGACATCGATCGCTGCCGAGACACCCCCGACTTGCTCGTGGATCGCCTTAAACATCGTCCCCACCGGCGCCGTGCGCGTGGCATCGGGGACAATGAGCAACACCTTGCGACCGCGGAACTCCTCCTCCGGCATCGCCTTGGCCACGACCTCGACCGCCTGCTCATCGGTGAGCAGGCTGCCTTCGGATACTTTTTTGGAAAAGACCCCCACGGTGCGTCAGATGGTTTGGCTGAGGAATCCGCCGTCGACCACGATGTCGGAGCCGTTCACGAAGCTCGCCGCCTTTTCGCTGGCCAGATAAACCGCCGCACCGGCCAGCTCGCTTGGGTCGCCGAAACGGCCCATTGGCGTGTGGCCGAAAATCGATTTCGCCCGGTCGCTTGGCGTACCATCCTCATTGAAAAGCAACTTCTTGTTTTGTTCCGCCGGGAAAAACCCGGGCGTGATGCTGTTCACGCGCACGCCTTTCGTGGCCCACTCGCGGGCGAGAAATCGGGTGGCGCTCAGCACGGCCGCCTTGGAGGCGGAGTAGGCGATCACCTTCGAGAGGGGCAGGTGCGAGGTGACGCTGGCGATGTTGATAATGCTGCCCTTGCCGCGCTCGCACATCGCAGGTCCAAACTCCTGGCACGGCAGCAGAAATCCGCCGACGAGGTTCAGGTCGAACACCTTGGTCCAGGCCGGTTGAGGGATGTTTTCAAACGGCATCTCCGGAGTTACCGTCGCGTCCGGATCGTTGCCGCCTGCGGCATTGAGCAGCACAGTCGGCGAGCCAAGCGCTTGGCCAAGCGCCTCGTGGCACGACGCAAGGCTGGCGGGATCCATCGCGTCGCAGCTGAAAAACTGTGCCTGGCCTCCGGCATCGGTGATCTCCTTCACACGCGCCTCGCCGCGCTCGGCGCTGCGGCCCACCACAGCAATCTTCGCCCCGGCTCCGGCCATCGCCATCGCGCAAGCCCCTCCTAGTGCTCCGGTGGCACCAATCACCACCGCAACCTCTCCGGTCAAATCAAACAAGTTTTCCGACATGGCCGCGCAGTCTCCACCAGCCGATCGTTTGGTTGAAGGAAAATCCACTCCGGCCAAGCGCTTGGCCATGGTGACTTTTTTACGTTTGCACGGCTTTAAAAACAGACGTATTGTTCGCCGCTCATGAAATGGATTCTCTTAGTTTTGGCCATTGCGGCCGTGGTTTTCCTGCAACTTAAGCCTAGCAAAGTCGGCGTGAAACGCGGCGACGACGGGCTGTATTACAAGGCCGGGGAGACGAACGTTTACACCGGCCCCGGTACCGTCTTTCACCCCAACGGAACCAAGGCACAGGAGGGGCAGATCAGCGAAGGCAAACCCACCGGCCCGTGGAAAAAGTGGCACGCCAACGGCCAATTACACTGGGAGGGCAACTACAAGGACGGCAAACAGGATGGCGACTGGGTGCAGTACGACGAGACGGGCAAGCAGGTCGAGAAATTCACGTACTTCGATGGCGTCAAGCAGGCGCCGACCGACCCAACCGCGACCCAGACACCCGACAAGGCAGATTCCGCTTCAGCACCTACTAAAGCACCAGAAGCAAAACAAGAACCCAAAAAAGAATAATGGTGATGACATGAACCCCATTCATCTCTTCCTGTTGGCGGGGACTGCAGTCATGGGCGCCGGGTGTGCGTCGACCGAATTCGCTGCGAACAAGCAAAAGGTCACGCGGTACGAGCCCAAGCTGGAAAAGAAGGCGAACGGCCTCTATTACGCCGCTGGTCAAGACAAACCCCACACCGGCACACACACGGCGTGGTATGCCAATGGAGAGCTGGCCTGTGTGGGGCACATGAAGGAGGGAGCTCGTCACGGCGAATACACCCAATGGCGTGCGGTGAAGGATCTCCTCCACTTGAAGGGCCAGTACAAGAACGGCGAACGCGATGGCGACTGGGGCCAATGGTATTTCAACGGGCATAAGGAGATGACTTCCACGTACACTAAGGGCAAGGCGGGTAATATCGTCTACTATTTAGAGGACGGCGAAGTCATCCCGCACAGCGTGTATTTGGCCAAGCTCCACAGGCGAATTAATAAAGAGAGGAGACAATCCGATTGGTTGCAATCAGCTGGGGATTCACAGGGAGCGATGGGATACTTGGGCGGCAGTGGTGGCGGCTTCGATGGCGGCTCCATCGGTCTGCCCGGCGGTGGGTCTGCCAGTGACTATCACAAATCGACCATCGGCAAGTAGCCCGGCTGACAGCCCGTACGTTTTGGCGGGGTACTGTTTCTTTTTGGAGATACAGCCTTGATTTGAACAGGCGTCTCGTTGATTTTCTCCGCATGAGATTTTTGCCAATTTCATGTGCTTGCGCAGCTCTGCTGGTTGGATGTGGCTCGGGGGAAACCTCGGCAACCGCGCCGCCGACTGAGCCGGTTGCCGAGATCAACACTCCCGCCGCTGCTCCCGAACCGGTTGCCCAGACTGAGCCTACAGCACCTGCCGAGGAGCCGGTGGAACCCGTCGTTCCGGTGTCACCGCCTCCGGCCGAGCCGACGGTTGATGTCGGCACAGCACCTGCGGAAGAGGACCCGGTGGCCGTGGCTCCCGCAACGGTTGAGCCCGCCGACCCGACTGAACCGAAGATCAAGCTATCCGAAGACTTGGCGGCTCCGAAACCGCCACCGGTTGAGCCGCGCTCCACCGCAGCCATCCGAAGCGCGTTGAGGGAGCGGTTCGTGGAGGAAAACGTATTGAGATTGGTCGAGAATCGCTGGCATTTCCCCGGTGAATCGGAGCCGTACACCGGCCGTGTAAAGCGCTGGTCGGAAGAGGGTTGGAAAGCGGCAGATGGTAACTACAAAAATGGTCTACAAGATGGACGATGGAGAACATGGTGGGACAACGGCTTAATAAGGACTGCAGTGAACATGAAAAACGGCAGGGCCGACGGTGAAGCTAAATACTGGTACAAGAACGGGCAGATAAAAGAGGAGGGCAATTGGGTGGATGGGAAGTTCATCGCCACGGCCAAGTGGAACGAGGCCGGCGAAAAGATCCCAGTCAAATAGCCTTTGTCCGCCCCCGCTTGGCCAAGCGCCGTCTTCAAACCGCCGCTTGACGGAGGCGGATTCCAACCTATTATGCCCGGCCGCCCGTGTTGGGCGGTTTTTATGACAAGAATCGAAAGCATCCAGGCCCGTGAGATTCTCGACTCACGAGGCAACCCGACAGTTGAAGTGGAAGTCGGCCTGCGCGGAGGAGCGCTTGGCCGCGCGGCCGTGCCTAGCGGCGCCAGCACCGGCGTGAATGAGGCGCTCGAATTGCGCGACGGCGTCAAGAGCCGTTACCTCGGCAAAGGCGTCAACAAGGCCGTCAACAACGTCATCAAAAAAATTGCACCGGTACTCGAGGGGATCGACGCGACCGACCAGTTGACCGTCGACAACACCATGCTCGGACTGGACGGCACTACCACCAAGTCCAAGCTCGGGGCCAACGCCATCCTCGCCGTCTCGATGGCCAACGCCCATGCCGCAGCTGACGCCCTTGGCCTGTCGCTGTACAAGTACCTCGGTGGCCCCAACTCCAAGGTGCTGCCGGTGCCGATGGCCAACGTCATCAACGGCGGCGCCCACTCGGACGCTCCGATCGACTTTCAGGAATTCATGATCATGCCCAAGGGCTTCGACACATTCAGCGAGGGCCTGCGCGCGATCACCGAGATTTTTCACGCCCTCAAGGCAGTGTTGAAAAAGAAGGGCCTCTCCACCGCAGTAGGCGATGAAGGTGGTTTTGCACCCAACCTCAACAGCGCCGAGGACGCCATCGAGGCCATCCTCAAGGCCACCAAGGACGCCGGCTACAAGCCGGGCAAGGAGATCTTCCTCGCCCTCGACGTGGCCTCCAGCGAGTTCTACAACAAGAGCACGCGCAAGTACGTCTTCAAGAAGAGCACCGGAGAAAAACTCACCGGCGCCGACCTCGTCTCGTTTTACGACGAACTGACCGCCAAGTACCCAATCATCAGCATCGAGGACGGCTGCGACGAGAACGACTGGAAGAGTTGGAAGCTGTTGACCGACAAGATTGGCGACCGTGTGCAACTCGTCGGCGACGACCTGTTTGTCACCAACACCAAGTTCCTGCAGAAGGGTATCGACACCGGCGTGGCAAACTCCATCCTCGTGAAGGTGAACCAGATCGGCTCACTCACAGAGACGCTCGACGCGGTGGAACTCGCGCACTGCAACAACTACACCGCCGTCATCAGTCACCGCTCCGGTGAGACCGAGGACGCAACAATCGCGGACATCGCCGTGGCCACCAACGCCGGCCAGATCAAGACCGGCTCCCTCAGCCGCAGTGAACGTACCGCCAAGTACAACCAGTTGCTCCGCATCGAGCAGGAGCTGGGTGACAACGCCATTTACGGCGGCAAAATGTAACAGCGGCCGTCCAGACGCTTTCAAAACCGCGC
>WTHH01000277.1 GCA_011523195.1 Verrucomicrobiales bacterium | reverse complement strand
GTGCTGAAGAATGGCGAAAACACCCTCGCGATCATCGTGCTGAACCAGCGCCGCACCAGCCCGGACGTCATGTTCGACGCCAAGCTGAGCGTTGTGTCGGACGAGAGCGATCCGCCGATGGTCGCCTCCACCCTGCCCCCGCGCGGACTGGCGGCGGACCTCGAGCAAATCACGGTAAATTTCGACGAACCGGTTGAGGGAGTCGACGCCTCCGACCTGTTGATCAATGGCAAGCCGGCGCTGGCCGTGACCGGCGGGGGACGGACGTGGGTGTTCGAGCCTGGGCCACTGTCGCACGGCAAGGTCCAGCTGACGTGGGTGCAGGATCACGGGATCACCGACCAGGCGCTTACGCCCAATGCGTTCAAGGCAACCGCCGCCGGTAACCGCTGGACGTACACCTTCGCCGACGACAACCCACCTTATGTCCGACGCGCCAATCCGCCCGCGGGGCTGGCAGTGAAGTCGCTGGACGCGGTGGAGTTCGAGTTCAGCATGCCGGTGAATGGCGTAGACGCGGCCGACCTGCTCATCAACGGCCAGGCGGCCAAGTCGGTGAAGTCGCTTGGCGCAAACCGGTACCAGTTTGCGCTTGGCCAAGCGGCCTCCGGCGAGGTGAACATTTCGTGGGCGGACAGCACTGGCATCACCGGCGACAACCCATTCGAGAAACCGTTCCTGCCGCTTGGCTGGTTTTACCGCGTGGACCCGAACGCGCCACCGCCGCCGCGCATCGTCATCACCGAGATCATGTATCACCCGATTGAGGAGCCGGAATTCGACAGGAGCGGCAAACCGGTGCTAGATCTTTCGGAAGACATTCACGAGTTCGTCGAGCTTCACAACTTCAGTCAGGACACCGTCACGCTGGACAACTGGCGGATCAGCGGCGGGATCGACTACGCGTTCCCGGAGGGGACTAGCCTCGAGAGCGGCGAGTTTGTAGTGGTAGCCCGCGACCCCAAACGCTTGGCCGGCATCAAAGAGTACAAGCTGGCTGGAAAAAAAGTGCTCGGGCCGTACGAGGGTGTTTTGAGCAACAACGGCGAAAGGGTGCGGGTGGAAAATGCCGCCGGAGACACCGAGGACAGTGTGCGTTACTCCGCGCAGTTCCCGTGGCCGATCGGGGCAGACTCGATCGGTGCGGGGCCGAAGTGGACCGGGATCGACCCGATGGAATACCAGTTTCGCGGCAGCTCGCTGGAGCGAATCAACTTTTCGCTGCCGGGAGATGATCCGGCAAACTGGGTAGCGTCGCCCCTCGAGAAAAACGCTACGCCGGGCCGCCTGAACCACATTGCACGCAAACGCTCCATGCCACGGCCTATCGTGACCTCGGTGCGCGCCATCAATCGCAACAGCAGCATCGTGATAAGCAAGACGGACTCTGTCCGCATCGAGGCAAAGCTCTCCGATAACAAGGGTGTAAGAGGCCTGAAGCTGGAGTACTTTTACGACAACCTCGAAAAGGAGGGCGAAACCAAAGTGCAACAGGAGATGACCCTCTCGAGCGGCGTCTGGAAACACACATTGCCCAAGAAAACCGACCGCACGCTGGTGCGCTACCGGTTGCTAGCAGACTTCGGCAAGGGATCGGAGATCATCTCCCCAAGGCCAAGCGACCCGTACAAGTGGCACGCCTATTTCGTGATGCCGCGTTCGACCGGCTCTAACCGGTACTTTGAGTTGATGGTGCCCCGGGCAGGAACCAGTCAGCTCGCAAAGAACATGTCGGCCAATCCCCGCAGCGGCTATCGACCGGCTAGAAACGTCAAGCCGCGTGGCCCGTGGAACGATACCGTGCACGGAATCCTCGTTCACGAGGGTGTGGTGCGCGATGTGTATGCCCGTTGGAATGGCAGTTTTTTCCGGCGCAACAGCGGACGCAACTCGTGGAAGATTCGACTGCCGCGCTACAACCGATTCGACGGACAGAGCGACCTGATGTTCACCGACAAGGATAACGTCACCGTTGCAGGGCATGCGCTATATCGCGCGCTTGGGCTGCCCACCTCGAACACCGAGTGGATCGATGTCTCAATCAACAAACGTAAGATGCGCCGCCTGCTCGTTGAGGATCACAACGACCGGATGCTTGAGCGCTATCACGAGGATCAGATGCGCCGCAACCCCGGCACCGAGCTTGAGCCGAACGGCCACATATTCAAGTCCAGCGGTATCCTGCAAGACCTCGGCCCGTACGGCCGCGGCGACGGGAGCAAGCTGCCGCCCCGGGACGGCTGGACATCGCTGCAGCGTTACGAGTGGATTTACTCCTCCAAGAATCAGGACTGGAAGGGCTACAGCGAGTTGCAGGAATTGATTGACGGCTTGGCCAAGCACAAGAACAACCGCACCCAGCTCCGCAAGTGGTTTCAGGAAAACTGGGACATGGACGCATTGATGAGCTATATCGCAGTGCGCAACTGGATGGGCACGTGGGACGATACCGTGCACAATTTTTACTTCTGGCGCCGGGCGAACGGGCGCTGGGGCATGTTGCCGTGGGACTTTGACAACGACATGCAGGGTGGCTTCATGAACAAGTCCATCTTCATCGGCGAAGCCGGCAACGCACACACCACGCACGGAACGCATACAGTGAAAAACGCCTTCTTCAAGGCATTCCGCGACGAGTATAAGGAGCATCTTTACTACCTCAACAACACCCTGCTAACACCTGACAACCTCCGGCGCATTGGCCTTTCCGGTTACGTCACCTATGCGCGTGGCCGACAGGCCAGTATCAATAAGCAGTGCGGCAAGTTGAAGATCCCGGTTCAGCCGGTGGCCACCCAGCTCACCGGGGGCGACTCGGTCTACTCCCCCGCCACCATGGTCGTCAGCGCCTTTGAGGGTGGCGAGGCCAACGTCGACCACGTCAGCACTATCTGGTCCATCCGCACCTCCGACGGCTCATTCACCTATCCGGTGTTCAAGACTGATTCGACCGAAAACCTCACCCAAATGCCGGTGCCGTTCGAGCTGCTCGAGTTCGGTCGCACGTACTACTGGCAGGCGGTGTACATCGACTCAAAGGGCCGCAAATCCCTGCCCACCGCCGAGGCCAGTTTCCGCTACGGCGGCCATGCCCGGGCGGCCGACCTCATCGCGCTCAAGGACGAGAATTGGCTTTACAACGCCGAGGGCAAAAGCCTCGGTACCGCCTGGCGCAAGGAGGACTACGACGACTCCGCTTGGCCAAGCGGGAAGACTTTCATCGGCAAGGGCACGGCCCGGCAAAAATACAAGATGGCCACCACTATCGAGATGGGGCCGCGTACGTTTTATTTCCGCAAATCGTTCGACTTCGACCAGCCGGCAGCCGGCGGTGAGTTGCAACTCCAGTACCTCGTCGATGACGGGGCGGTATTTTATTTGAATGGCAAGGAAATCCACCGCGTGAACATGAAGGATCGCGGCAGCATCCGCTACACCACTCGTGCGTTGAGTTCGGTTCGTGATGCGGAACTGAGCGGCCCGATCCAGCTCTCGGGGAAGGATCTCAAGCAGGGCAAAAACGTCTTCGCGGTCGAGGTGCACCAGTACTCCACCAACGACAGCGACCTCGCGTTCGGGGCCAGTCTCGGTGCCACGGTCGAGAGCCTGCCTGATGGCATCATCCTCAACGAGCTGATGGCTGCCAACCGTGGCTCGGTGAAAAACGGGGACACCAATTCGGACTGGATCGAGCTGTACAATCCGACCAGCCGCGAGATCGACCTGACCGGCGCCGGACTCGGCGATGGCGTCAGCGAAAAGCCGACCTTCTTTTTCCCGGCCGGCACCCGGCTCGCCCAGCAGACGCACCTCGTCGTATGGTGCGATGACGCGAAGGAGCAGCCCGGCCTGCACTCCGGATTCGCCCTCGATGCCGATGGGCAAAACATCGCGCTTTGGTGGCCGGGCGATGACGGCTTGAAAATACAGGACGCCATTGGCTTTGGCCCGCAGGCGGACGACCTCTCGATCGGGCGCTCCCCCGACGGCGCTGGCCCGTGGGCAATTAACGCCCCCACCCCCGGCACCGCCAACACCGCGCAGGATTTGGGCAGCATCAAGTCGCTCTCCATCAACGAGTGGATGGCCCGGCCCGAAAATGGCAGCGATTGGCTGGAGATTTACAACCGCTCCGCCCTCCCGGTCCCGATGGCCGGCTTGAAGCTCTCGGACGACCCGACCCAGCTCGATAAGACCGTACTGCCTCCGCTGACCTTCATCGCAGGCAACGGCTACCTGCGTTTCATCGCCGACAACGACCCGAACGACGGCGCCAACCACGTTGACTTTCGCCTGAGCGGCCGCGGCGAGGAAATCGTCCTGAGCGACACGAAGGACAAGACGATCGACTCGGTGATATTCGCCGAGCAGTCGCGCGGTGTCTCCGAGGGACGCTACCCGGACGGCGACAAGTCGATCGTAACCTTCCCCAACAGCGCCACGCCGGGGCAATCCAACCTCGTCATTGGCGACGCCGACGAGGACGGCCTGCCGAACCTTTGGGAGAACCTTTACGGGCTCGACCCGAACGACGCCTCCGATGTCCACCTCGACCCGGACGGCGATGGGCACAGCAACCTCGAGGAATTCATCGCCGGCACCATGCCCAACGAGGCCGCCAGTGTGCTTTGGCTGCAGTTGATCCTGCACCACGAGGCCGCCGTCGTTTCATTCGAGGCGCAGCCAGGCCGCACCTACGTGCTGTGGAGCACCGGTGCCGTTGCAGGGGGCGATTGGATCAAAGTGCAACAGTTTTCGCCGCAACCCGAGAAGCGCATCATCTCCTACGAGATTCCGGCCGAACACCGGCCGATACCGAACGGCTACTTCCAGCTCACCATCCCGGCGGCGGGAGATTGATTCATCATGAGCGGAGTGACGGCAGCCATCGACTCGCTGGGGTTGGAGATCATCATCCCCGCGCTGCTGCTGCTCGTGGCGGTCCTCCCGTTTTTGCTGAACGCAAATCGAAACCAGGCGCTTGGCCTGCTGGCCGCGCCGTTCCTGCTTGCGCTTGGTCTGGGCTACTTGAAATACCAAGCCGACCACACAGCGGCCGCTTCCGAGGGTGAACTCCTCAGGGCCACCCCCGCCCAAGTTCGGCTCAGCCCGGACGCCGACCCCGGCAATGCTTACACCTCCTCGCAGACTTGTCGGGCCTGTCATCCCGGTGAGTACGATAGCTGGCACAAAAGCTACCATCGCACGATGACCCAGTTGGCCAAGCCGGATGCCGTCTTGGCCAAGTGGCACGGCACCGAACTGTCACTTGGCCAAGCACGACTGCACCTCGAGAAAAAGGGGGACGAGTACTGGGTCACCACCGTGGGCGCGGACGGCATCAAGCAAGCCGTGCAGCGCTTGACCATGACGACCGGCTCCCACCACCTGCAGGTCTACTGGGTCGGCGATAAGGCTGGCAACATGCAGCATCCGTTCCCCTATGGCTGGCTGATCGCCGACCAAAAATGGGCACCGGTCGAGGACACCTTCCTCCGCAACCCGCACGGCGCCCCGGTCGATGCCAAGTGGAACAAAGTCTGCATTGAGTGCCACTCCGTCGCCGGCAAGGCGGCCGTGTCGATGACGCGCCAGGGACAAACCGCCAGAACTGAGGTCGCCGAGTTGGGCATCTCCTGCGAAGCCTGCCACGGCCCGGCCCGCGAACACATCGCCCACTTTCAAAACCCGTTCAATCGCTACACCGGGCGCGACGAGGCGAAGGCCGCGCACGGCATCAAAAACCCGGACATCGGGAAAATGGATCATCGGAAATCCGCTCAGGTTTGCGGCCAATGCCACTCCTACCAGTTCACCCCAAACCCGCCCAAACGGCTCGAGCAGGGGCCGAGTTTTCTCCCTGGAGGCGATCTGAATTCCGCCGCAAACGCCGTCGCCGTCCAGCCCAGTAAATTCACCGGTGCCCCGCCGAAATCGCAGGCGGAGGCCAGACAGTTTGCCGCCAGCCACGGTCACCCCCACCCGGGCGGCGAATGGTTGACCGACCGGTTCTGGCCGGACGGCATGGTGCGAGTGACAGGTCGCGAGTACAACGGCCTGATCGACACGCCCTGTTTTCAGCGAGGCAAAATGTCCTGCCTCTCCTGCCATTCCATGCACGGCTATCACGACCGCAACGACCAGCTCGCCCCCCGGATGGAAACCAACGCGGCATGCACCCAATGCCACGAGGACATCCGCGAAAATCTGACTGCACACACAAAACACGCCGCCAACTCCGCCGGAAGCAGTTGCTACAACTGCCACATGCCGCACACAACCTACGGCCTGCTCAGCGCGATCCGCAGCCACCAGATCGATTCACCCAGCGTGGCTACCCAGTTGAAAACCGGACGCGTCAACGCCTGCAATCTCTGCCACATCAATCAGTCACTCGACTGGACCAACGAGCACTTGGCCAAGTGGTACAACCACGAACCGGCCAAGCTGGACGGCGAGGCCAAGCGCGTCTCCTCCGTGCTCAGCATGCTGCTCAAGGGCGACGCCGGCCAACGTGCCATTGCCGCATGGCACATGGGCTGGGAACCGGCACGCCAGGTCTCCGGCGGCGACTGGCAGGCCGGTTGGCTGCTGCGCACGCTGAACGACCCCTACTCCGCCGTCCGTTACATCGCGCACAAGGCGCTGCAGGCTGATCCCCGCTTGGCCAAGGCGGAGTTCGACTACGCCGCGCCCTTGGCCAAGCGCACCAGGCAGATTCAAAAAAACCGGGCCGACTGGGAAAAACAACTGCCACACCAAACCGGTGTCGCCCAGCAGATCGAGCTATTGATCGATGGACAGGGCAAGCCGATCGAGGCCGAGGCCCGGCGCCTCGAGGCCAAGCGCAACAACCGTCCGATGACCCTCCAGGAATGAGCAAACAAAAACCAACCCGCCGCGAACGCAGCGAACAACAAACCCAGATACCCCCAGCCAACCCGGCCGCCACCGCACCCGCTCGGTTGCCCGAGGAGCTGCGTCATTTCAGATTCGGTTGGTGGTCGCTTTTTGTCTTCGTAAGCCTCGGCGTACTGCTTGAAGCCTTCCTCGCATTTCGTGTCGGTTGGTACATGGACACCGGAGCCAACGAGACTCACCGACTTATGCTGCGGCTTGGCCATGCGCACGGCACGCTGCTGTCGCTCATGAATATCGCATTCGCCGCCGGGCTTACGCGGATGAATCTTGATGGGGCCGTCCGCCAACTGGTCTCCCGTTGCCTGACCGCCGCCACACTGCTGGTCCCCGGCGGGTTCATCCTCGGCGGTCTCGTCACCCACGGCGCGGAGCCGGGGCTGGGTATCATCCTGCTCCCCGTTGGCGCCCTCTTCCTCCTATTCGCCCTCTTCAAGCTGGCAAGGGGTATGAGGTAATCAAAACAAATCCAGTTGGTCGCCTTGGGGGCGGCGGAAGTTTGCTGTGGACAATTCGTGCCGCTGGCCATTCAGCTTGGCCCTGCGAACGGCGATCTCGAACATCTGCGTGATCTTTTCCGCGTGGATGCCACTGCCGGTCATGCGCCTGCCGAACTGGCTCTCGTACAGCTCTCCGCCCCTCATCGATCGCACTTGATTC
>WTHH01000497.1:4039-7581 GCA_011523195.1 Verrucomicrobiales bacterium | reverse complement strand
CGCGATATGCTATTGATGTTGAAAGGTACCGGTTCGGAAGCAGCCCGGATCACATGGATCCAGCCTTCTATCCTATTCCCCAAATTAAGGTAACCCGCGACACTTACCTGCAGGAGGTCGACGCTTACCACCCAGAGGCGATCGCAAAAAATCCGAACCGAGGGATGAGCGGACCACAAATCTTCGCGCCAATCCTTGCAAAATATGTTCAGACATCCGATTCACGATGGGGGATAGCCTGTATCGCTATGCTTAAGGCATTCCACGAGGAGATGCTCAAACAAGTCGCAACTCGCAAATGGTTCTGGCAGTTTGAACACCCTGCTGCATTGATTCCTCTCTATCGAAAGCATCTCATCGCCGGCGGCGCCATAATGGGAGATGAAATATGGTTCCGGGAGATGTGGCTGACTTACTGCCGGAACCTACACGTCTGGGATAGCGAACCCGTTGAGTGGCGTGGCGGATGCCATCGTTCGATGCCCGAAGCCTTTGCCAAGGGCCGGGCAGCAGCTTGGTACCCGGATATTCCGGAAGCTGAAGAGTGGAGGCGATACTCTGATCTGGTGTTTGGTGACTTCTGGCGAGCGAAGGACGCTCCGCAAAATGATACCGGCTATATGATGGGCCCTCTTATCATACTAATTTGTGGTGGTGACCAATGGACCGGCGACAATCGAGTCTTTGAGGACCCCGGGATGAATCGGCTTTGGGAACGCCTTCTTGTTGAAATCTCCCCGGATGGTTTGATCAACCCTTATGGCCCCAACGGTGGTTGGAACAGTACGGCTGATTATCGAATTGCGATGCTTGAGAGGTTAGCTGCCATTACCGGCGACGGACGTTATCGCTTCGGCGCTCAAAAACTTTTCAACTATCTCCGCTATCAACATCGCGGCCCCAAAAAACAAAGCAACGATACTGGGGCTCCTTGGTTGATAGCACTAGCCTCCATTTGGGCGGATGACCGCGTTGAAGCGATCGAACCGAACGTAGGTTCATTATGGACCAAGCGGGGCGAAGCAATCCGAATCCCTCATACGGACAAGCAACTTACGGACAGACTACTTGGCAATGCTGACTTTAGAGAGAACCGAGGTCACATTTGTTGTAGTTGGTATATGACCGGCGAAGAATGGCCTGACAAATTAATTTTGCGAAGCGGATGGAATCCAGGAGATTTTTTTGGACTGATTGAACTTCACCCGACCAGTTTCCCTGCAAATCCTGGAGGCATTATGGGACTGAACCGATGGGGAGCTCCGTTTACTCAAATTGATACTAGCAAAGGGGCGTCTGTTGAAAACCGACTTCTAATCGAGGATGTAAACCAACAGGCGAAACGACGTTATCATTCTGACAAACTACGAATCGATGAATTCTGGAGACGCGGTTCCATGCCGGATATCCGGTCCGAGGTGACCTACTTTGAGGACACCCCTCAAGCCACATACGCCCGTGTACGAGTGCAGAACATGGACGGTCTGCCTGTGGTCTATGAACGAGAGTTTGTCTTCGCCAAGAACCGCTTTTTGGCCACAAGGGAAATTGTCACCTTTGAGGAAAGCTTCGAAGCACGCTTGGCCCCGTTGTGGAACACTCACAATGTCGGCCCCCAAATCGGCAGTCACTGGGCCAATACGTTTATCCATCAACCTGTAGCCAACAATGGCACCCGAAGCATGAAGAGCCCTCCTGTAGATCTTCTGGTGTGGTTTGCCCCTCGTAAAGATTGCGAGCTTAAGGTAATCGATCGACTCATTGATGATCCCAGGGCGGAAGCATGCCCAAACCAAGTCCGCTACCAGTGGGAAGGCACCCCCGCAATCGGTGAAAAACTGGTTTTCACACAAGTTTACTATCCGCATTCGCCCTATCGAGCCAGAGCGACCTCAAATAACCCCAACCCTAATACTAGGGCTGCGTATGCCAATGAATTGCAGGCGACCGCCCACGCTTCCGGCATTCAAATCGTCAAGGACTCATCTAAAGCTTCTGTGTTGCGTCTTGAACTCACTCCTGGCCAGGTGGAATGGGTTGTTTTTAATCCGGAAATGGAACCCCTTCAGATTGAAAACCTACAATCTGCATCTCCCTTTCTATACCGATCGACTTCGCGGTAGGAGTGAATGATTCGATGTAGTAATTTTCAATGTCGAACGCCACATTTAACCAAACGTTCAAGAAGTTCAGGAGGGAGCTTCATTTCGATAATCTTGGTTCTTATTTGGACTACACAATGGATAAGTGAGCTGAATTAATTTTGAACTCGCCATTGCGTGAGAGCCCCTCGATAATTATCCTCATGGAGCTTATTCTAAAAAAGTATCTTACATTTCTCAGTTTTATCTGTTGCTTTCATGCTTTTGGGGATCAGGCAGGACGTCGCTATGCGGAGAATGAACTTCACGCTCTTCCTGCGATCGAGATCACGGTTGGACTTGAGAATGCAGAAATTGTCGGCTCTGATAATCGGGCACTGCAAGCTGCAGTAGATTATGTTGGCAACCTTGGAGGCGGAACGGTAAAAATCGGTCCCGGAGAATTTCTCATGCGGGATTCCTTGCACTTGCGCAGTCGTGTTACGGTTCGAGGCACGCCAGGCAAGACCGTTCTCAAGAAGGATGTCGAGTATAGAACCCCTCTTGTAGCTGACGGCGATTTCGGCGAGTCGGCAATCACCATTGAGCATCTCAAAGGTTTTTCCATTGGCGGCGGAGTTTATGTCGCTTCCAATACGCAGCGTAATTTCCATGGAGTCTGTGCAACCATCCTCAATAAAAAAGATAACTACTTTACTCTCACCCGCCCGATGAACGCCGACATCATGGTTGCGGATGGCGGCTTCGCGGCCACCATTTTTCCTGTCATTAGTGGCTACGAAATACAGGATGCCCAGATTGAACACCTGATTGTGGATGGAAATAGAAAACACAACCCCACCAAAGTTGATGGATGCCGTACAGCAGGCATTTATCTTTACCGAGGTGATCATTGTTTGATCACCGACTGCGTCGTTACCAACTATCAGGGTGATGGGATTAGCTTTCAGCAGTCCAACGAAGTCGAAGTCAATCGATGTGTTGTGCAACAATGTGCCGGTTTTGGCTTACATCCTGGAAGCGGTTCACAGAGGCCAAAGGTGATCAATTGTCGCGCAATCGAAAACGATGAAGATGGCTTTTTCTTTTGTTGGCGGGTTCGCGGCGGCGTTGCCGAAGGAAACTGGCTTGAGAACAACGGCGGATACGGTATGTCCATAGGACACAAAGACAGCGACAATCTTGTCAGACTAAACACGATCATTAAAAATCAGCAAGGAGGCGTTTACTGGCGATCAGAAACCGCGCCAATGGCTGCTCACCGGGTAACTTTTGAAGAAAATATCGTGCGTGACAATCAAGGCTGGGGACTCTTTGTGGACGGAGTGACCAGCGGGACCGTGATTCGTCGAAACATAATCGAAGATACCGGAAGCGGACGGCAAAGCACTGGCATACGCATCGGAAACAAAACGGACGATGTCACTCTTGAGGGCAACA
>WTHH01000497.1:0-3939 GCA_011523195.1 Verrucomicrobiales bacterium | reverse complement strand
CCAGCACTCTTACTTCCGTCCCTAGCGAAGTATGTTCAAACAGGGAATTCTTTCTGGGGTGAAGCCTGTATTGTGATGCTCAAAGATTTTCACGTTGCTCTACAGCGAGAAGTCAAAGAAAAGGGTTGGACCGAACAATTTGCCGAACCCCCGGCATTCCTACCTCTTTATCGCAAGTATCTCATTGACGGAGGGTTGATGGCGCCAGAATCATCCTGGTTTCGCGAACTCTGGCTTTACTACTGTCGACATCTACATGTTTGGAATTCCAAACCCATCGAATGGAGAGGCCCCTGTCATCGATCGATGCCCGAAGCTCTCGCTAAAGGTCTAGCCGCCAAGTGGTATCCCGACATTCCTGAGGCGGTTCACTGGAAGAAGTACTCGGAGCAGGTCTGGGATGATTTTTGGAGGGTCAAGGATCTGTTCCAGAATGACACAGGTTACTTTCAGGACTCCACACGTGCCTATGCTTTCGCCAGCTTAGAATGGTTCGGGGACAATCGTTTTCTTGCAGATTCCGGGATGCAACCGATCTGGCAACGTCTAATGGCCGAAATCACACCCGACGGCGCCATCAATCCCTACGGTCCCAATGGGGGTTGGAACAGTACGGCGGCATTGCGAGTAGGTGTTCTCGAGAGTGTTGCCTCAGCGACCCAGAATGGCTCCTACCGTTTTGCCGCGCACAAGGCCATGAACTACCTGAAATACCAACTCGGCCCAACATTGAAGGATGGATACCTCCGGAATCAGGAAACCGCTCCCTACATCGTACTTGCCTGGCTCACCGCAGACGATGATCTTGAGATCCGGACACCGCATGCCGGAGGCCTCGTCACTCACCGCCGGGAGTACGCCCGAATTCCTCATCGGGACAAGAACATCGTGGGCCGGTTCCTACCGGACCTAGATCCTGATCCCGATAAAGCGAATCTGTGTTGCAATCAGGCCTTCACCGATAGAACGGTCACCGACAAACTGGTGCTGCGTAGCGGATGGAATCCAGGGGACTTCTTTGTTCTCGTGGATCTTGTCCCCACCAGTTTCCCTTTCAATGCGGGCGGAATCCTGGGCATGAATCGTTGGGGAGCCCCATTCACTCAAGTGGTGACCTCGAAGGGCGATATTCCGGAGAATCGACTGGCGATAGTCGATCAATCCGGCGCCGCCCCACGTCGTCTCCTTTCTGATCCAGATAGAATCAGCGAAGATTGGAAGCGGGGTAAGATGCCGGATATCCAAACGACTGTTCCCTATTTCAAAGACTCCGAAGAGACTACATACGCACGAGTGGAAATCCAGAACCCCGAAGGTCTCCCGGTGAAGGTCGTCCAGGAATATGTGTTCGTTAAAAATCGATTTCTCGTCCGTCGCGAAACCGTCATCTTCGAGGAATCCTTTCCCGCAGAAATCCAGTCACTGTGGAACACACAAAATATCGGCCCTCAAATCGGTAGCCACTGGGCCAACACATACATGACCGCCCCCGTCGCATCAAATGGCAAGATCAGCATGCTCACCCCTCCAGCCGATCTGCTGGTTTGGTTCGCTCCCCAACCAGATTGGCGTCTTCAAGTTGTGGATCGAACACTGGAAGATCCTCGAACCCAGGTTACTCCCGGACAACTCCGTTATGTTTGGGAAGGCACACCCATCAAGGGTGAGCGACGACATGTAACTCAGGTTTACTATCCACATGGCGCCACGAAATTTCGGGCCACGTCGGTCGAACCCGGCGCGCGCGGTGTCTATGACGGAGGTCATATCGCAGCGACTGCAGGAGCCGCCGCAATCGGCGTCATCCAAGATAGTCCAGATCTTACAGTCCTTCGGATTGAGCTCGAAGCTGAGCAAATCGAATGGATCGTGTTTAACCCGACCGGTAAAGCGGTCGCATTCGCTGGGCGCCACGCGATCGATCCCCTCTTCTATACCCGAGACTCGCCAAACAGAGCGATTCGGAATCCTTAGAACCAAAGCGAAGGTAGCCAATCCGGTGCCGGCGACCAAGGTCGATCGCAATCTGAAGTCAACATGAGATACAACTCCCACACTCGATCACATTCACTCAACCAGCTAAAGCGGGCCTTCGGGATATTCGGCGTTCTTGGGCTGCTCGCTGCGACTGCACACGCCGATGGCCTTTCGGTCCAGGGAGTCCACGTCGTTCCGCATGTGCAATCCAAGGAGATGCGATATAGACGCGATACCGACTTCAGCCTCGGCGCCCGAGTCGAAGTCTTTCTTCGTAACGAGTCGGAAGAACCGTTTGTCATTCCATCGACACTCGACATTCGGGTGCAAGATCGAACTCCCGAGGAACTTTTGAAAGCGGATGAATGGGCGTGGCACGATCTGCCGTCTGCGTGGGGCGGCGAGCCAATACACCTTCCATCAAATGCACTGACCGTATGGAGTTGGAACGGCAAGCGCGCATCGTGGGGCGTCAACACGCAAACAGAGCTGGCTGTTACCCGTCCCGGCGCGAGCGAAGCCGACCAATTGAAGGTCTCGATCGCTAGCCCGGAGGCTTGGCTGTCAGCCGTGACGTTTCTCGGAGCGGCCGAGAACATTCAACCAGACTCACTGATCTTTCACGTGGTCAATCAGTCCGATACCACTTTGCAAATCGAGGCCTGTCGACTGTGGTTGCCCGATAACAACGCCACCTGGCGAGTGCTACGACCGCAACCGTGGATCAGTAACCGACTCGTGCGATTCCCAGCTAACGGCGTAGTTCAGGTAAATGATCGCGGCGGAGCTCGCGTCACGACCGGACCGCTACCGCTGACCTATGCCGCCTTAGAAGTGAAACTGACCAACGGCAACGGGAGGCTTGTGAGCTTATGGGCGCATCAGCGCATTAAACGCGAAGCGTTTGACATTGGAGGCGGATGGGTGGCGGAGAGAATCGGAGCGGGCAACAGCCTGCATTTTGAGCCCTATCTACGCACACTGCGTCGCATGCATGTGAACTCGGGTATGCATCAGGAAGTTTCGGGCTACTCGGACACCGACTTATTCGAACGGTACCCACTAAAATACATGAACCGCCTGCAACCGTTTTCTCGCTACGATACGGACGCCGTACTACCTCGTGTTCATGCTGTGGAGTTTCTGGGAGAGCCGCAGTATGGCGGCGGAAGGCCTGTACCTCCGCAGGAAGTATGGAAAGAGCTGGCTCCCTACGCCTCGACACGAATGCCCACATCGGTGACCCATAGCGAGGAGCGCGTTTGGCGATTCTACGCAGGGCTGTCCGACTATCCACACTATGACGCGTATCGGGTGACTGCGCCGTCGCCTGACGCATGGAGCCGATACGATCGTTGGGACGACAAGAACATTCGATGGGGCGCACCGCTCGAAACGATCGGCGACATGACCCGTAGCCTGCGTGATCTCAACCGACCGCGCCCCATCGCCTACTGGTCGCAAGGCGCGCACGCGGGCTGGTGTTGCTACGGAGGACGCGGCCGAACTTCCCCGACACCGGACGAGCTACGCGCACAGGCCTATCATGCACTCGCCAGCCGGATCACTTCGCTATACTGGTTCAACCTGAGCCTGAAGTCGCTCGTGAAGTTTCCAGATTTGATCGAGCCGATCACTCGGGTCAACCGGGAGATCCGGCTGATGGAAGACTTACTCCTCGAAGGCGATGCGTTTGAATACCGCCGCGAGCTTCAAGACGGCCGGCCGTCTTGGGACCTTGCTTCAGTCACGGGGCCTAATGGAATTTTACTCTTTGCAAACGACTTGGCCTATGCGCCTGACACCCAGCAAAAGGTCTTCCGGTTTTCGCCCCGCAACGGCGTGTTCGCCTTCCAGCTCCCCGCCTACCTGCCCGTGCCTGCCGAAGTCTTCCGGCTAGATGCCGACGGCACGCGCGATGTGGACTTTGCGGCGAGCGAAGGGCAAATCACTATCCGCGAC
>WTHH01000268.1 GCA_011523195.1 Verrucomicrobiales bacterium | reverse complement strand
CTGCTGCTTTATTTTTGTGGCTGATCCCACAAGCGAAACGGGTCGTTTAACCGGTTCATCTCCCGCAACAGCAACGCTTCCAATTCTTTGCGTTTTGCAGCGTACTTGGGGCTTTCGGCGAGATTGAACGCCATGGGGCTTGGCTCGGGAAAGGGGCGTAGCGCGTGGTGTTCACGAAGGAATTCGTGCGGATTTTCCTTTAGGTTGAAGAGCTGGGTTTTGCGCACAGAGCCGTCCATCACATCGTACTTGATCAGCTTCCAATCGCCGTGGCGCACGCTGCGCATGCCCGGCTTGGTGCCGCCGCTGTAGACGCCGTACAACGTCTCGCGAACGGTCTGCGTGCGACCCTTTAAAACGGGTTCGAGACTGATGCCCTCGTTAGTGGCCGGAGGCTGGATACCAGCAAGACTGCAGAGAGTAGCCAGCGTGTCGAGCAGGTAGACGTTTCCCTGGGCACGACTGCCAGGCTTGATGCTGGGGCCTTTCACCACGAACGGCACACGCCAGGTGTGTTCGTACAAATTTTGTTTACCCTGCAGTCCGTGCCGGCCGATGGCCATGCCGTGGTCGGCGGTGTAGATGATGTAAGTGTTGTCTAACTCGCCCATCGCTTTGAGCTTGGCAAGCACGCGGCCAATCTGTTGGTCGATGTATTCGCTGCAGGCAAACTGCCGACCAATCTCGTTGCGTATGGTGCGTTCGTCACGCCGCTCCCAAACGCCTCGCACCTTCACCTCATCGCGAAGGCCCGGGTGACCGTGGTGAAAGGGGTGTTTGGGCAGCCAGTTGATGGGCAGATTCGGCTGCTTCGCATTGGCAGGAGGCAGGGTGGCTTTGTCGCGATGGTTCACAGCACCGTATTTTTTCAAAAGCTCCGGCGTGCCATCGCGGACATCGTGCGGATGAGAAAATCCAAAATAGATCAGGAAGGGATCTGCGTCCTCGATCAGTTCGCGTTTGTTTAGGTAATCGAGCACTCTCTCAGCGTGCCACGCGCTTCCGGTCTCGGCCGTGCCTCCGCGCTTGGTGGCATCGTGTACCACCTTGAATTGCTTGTTGGCGCCGTCGTAGCTGTTGCCGCGTTTGCAGGTGCGCATGGTGTCGTAGCCGGCCCGGTTGAATACTGCTGCCAGCGTGTTTTCGACCAGATCTGGCGGCACTAGTTTCGGGTTTGGCGCATTCGGATTGGCCGGTGGCTTGCGGAATTTCCGATCGGGAATGTGCCAAACCGTGCGCCCGCTCATGATCATGTGCCGGGAGGCCGTGCACACGCCGCCAACCCACGATCCCATGTGGTACGCGCCATCGATCACCATCCCTTCGGCTGCCAGTTTTTCAATCACCGGCGCGTTCAACTGGCTTTGCGGATTGTAAAACTTGAAGTCAAACGGCGACTGGTCGTCGACGATGATGTAGAGGATGTTTGGGCGCTTGGATTCCGCCCCTGCGGTGCCGGTCAGAAACAGGATCGTGAAAGCAAGGAGGATTCGTTTCACAGTCGTTTTACCTGCCCTGGAGTTTGATATTGTCGAAATCGTTCATGTCGTCGAATGATCCGATGCCGATGCGGCCCTTGCCGTAGGTTTTGTCGACCACGCTCATGTGCGGCTTGGTCATGTCGTCAAAGTACACCTCGATCGTGCCTTTTTTTGAGTCTCGGACGACTTTGATTTTGTGCCACGTCTCGTTTTTCCACGGGGTTTTATTTTTGTTGTTCGTCATGGCTTTACGCGGGGCATTCTTGACGATCATGATTTGTCCGCTGTGCGGATCCGGGTTTGCGCCGAAGTGGCAGTAGTAAAACTGCTCGGCATCCTGCCAGTTGAAAAATACGCAGCAGTCGCGATGCCCGCCGGTGTCCTTGGTGCTCTTAACGTCGAAGGTTAACTCGAAGTCGGCCACTTCGACGCCCTTGATCAGCGCGATGTGGTACGGGCTGCGGACCCTCGGCTTGTAGTCGCTGTTGCGGCGGTTGATTCCAAAAACGTGGTTGCCGTCCACCTTCCGATGAGTCCAACTTTTGCTGTCCGTGACCTCCCAACGGTTTTGGCCTTTTTCAAAATCCTCCTCGAAAATTTGCGGGAGCTTCGTGCTTTTCCTTACATCCTCCGCTTGGCCAAGCGGAAAGAGTAAAAACAGTGTCGTGGCTAAAAACAGGGTAGTGACTCGCATGCGTCGGAGCGTATCTCATCCCTGTTGTGTCGCCACGAAAAAACTGAAGGGATTGGTCTATCGCCGGAGATTGGAAACCGGTTCGGCCGCTTGGCCAAGCGCAATTCGGGCGCGTAGTTTTGAGAGGGTGGGAACCATTGCCGGCTGTTTGGCCAGATTCGTCCATTCGTTCGGATCGTAGTCGTGATTGTACAGTTCCTCCGAGCCGTCGGCATAGCGGATGTAGCGCCAGTGCTTGGTTCGGATGGCGTGATTTCCTTTGCCGTAGGTGCTGATGGCGGGGTAGGGCCACAGTGCATCGGGATCGCGGAGCAGCGGAACAGCGCTTGGCCCGTCGCACTTGGTCTTGGCATCGAGTCTGCAAAGCTCCATCAAGGTTGGATAAAGCACGGTCAGGTCGACCGGCTGTTCGCAGCGGGAACCGGGCTTCGTTACGCCCGGTGCAGCGATGATGAATGGAACATGATTGGCTTTTTCCCACAGCGCGAATTTCTCAATGTGATCCTTCTCGCCGATGTGAAAACCGTGGTCAGACCAGAGGACAACGATCGTGTTCTTGGCGATGGGGCTTTGGTCTAGAGCATCCAGGAGCCGGCCGACCTGGGCGTCGGCGAAAAGACAGCATGCTGCGTAGGCGTCGATGAAATTCTGATATGACCCCGGTATCTTTTGATCCAGTTTTCTCATGCCGTTCCAGAACCACTTGGTGCGTTTCATTAAGGCGTTTGCCCCGGAAGGGAGGTCGTCCCAGTCATTTTCCAGTCGTTTGGGTTTTGGAATGGTTGGCAAGTTTTCGTGATACTTGGGCGGAGCATAAAACGGCGAGTGCGGCTTGAAGATGCCAGCGGCGAGGAACATCGGTTTGTCCTTGGGTGGGTTTTTTAGGTTGCGAATGCAGTACTCGGTTGTGCGAAAGTCGATGGTGTCCTTTTCGTTGTCCGGCCAAACGCCCCAGTCGGTATTTCGTGAACCGTACTCCGGTGCCTTGTTGAGCTTTTTGGGCGGCATGTTTTGTGGGGCCATGGGGAGAAAGTCATCGAACGAGGCTTTGTCGTGAAAGGCGCCAGCGAGTTTGTGATGAAAAATCTTTCCGGCACCGCGTACGGCGTAACCGGCGGCTTGAAACTGCTGCATGATGGTTCGGCGCTTGGGCAGTGCCTTGCGCCAGTCACTGGCGTTTTGGTAGACGCCACTCGTGCTGGGGCGCAGGCCGGTAAGCGTGGCAACACGCGACGGATTGCAGGCGGCGGAGATACAGTAGGCACGGGAGAACGACATCCCGCGCTTGGCCAGTCGCTCGATGTTTGGGGTCTTGATGGGAGACTTGGGATCGAGTAGCGAGATGCTGTCGTTCATGTCGTCAATGACGATGAACAGCACGTTCGGTTTGGCCTCCTTGGCTAGTGCCGCAGTGCCTGCGAAGGCCAGAAGGAGCAGTGTCCGCAAAATCATGGTTGTTTCTTTTTTTGTTGAGCGCCGAGATATCTTTTCAAGCGGGAGGCGTACTCGGGCCGCTTGATCCACTCCGAAAAATACGGGCGATACGCTTCACTCTCCCACCAGAATATTCTCGGCGGTTGAGCGTCGACTTTGTTCCCGGGATAATCCTGTCCGTTCACGCTGGCGGTGACGGAGGCATCGATCGATTGGAGTTTTTTGCGGAGACGCTTGGCCACCTTTGGCAGCTTGTAGGTCAGGTTGTTTTGTTCGGCGGAATCCTCTTTTAAATCATAAAGTTCATACTGGGTTTCGCCGTTGCCGGGGAGGGAAATCATCTTGTAGTTGTTATCCACGACAGCCACCCGTCCGCGGCTCCTGAACGGAAGCGTTTTTTTGCGTGGGCCGATTTCCCGTGAGAACAGTTTCACCAGACTCTGCCCATCCTGCGGCTTGAGCATCGTTGATTTTTTAAGCCCGGCCACTCTGGCCAGTGTCGGGAAAATATCCACAGCACCGGCAGGGTAGTGCGTGACTCGTGGCGTCTGAATGCCGGCCGGCCATTCGATGATGGCCGGGACTCGGAGGCCGCCCTCATACATCGATCCCTTAAACCCGCGCAGCCCGCCGGTCGTCGGTGGATCAAAACGGGGCAGACCCCCATTGTCACTCGTGAACCACACAAGGGTATTTTTGTCGACCTCCAGTTTGCTAAGGCCGGCGCGCAGCGTGCCGATGCTGCGGTCCATGGCGACCAGTTCACCATAATGCTCCTGCGCCTTGGCGCTGAGTTGGGTGAACGGTTTTTTGTCAGCATCATCGGCTACCCACGGATCGTGTGGGGTGCCGTACCAGATGACCGTGAAGAACGGTTCCTTCGCCGCAACCTTGGTCTTGATAAACTTCAGCGCCTCGTCGACGATTATTTCCGAGGAGTCGCCGCTGTGCTCCTCAATTTTACCCTGACGACTCATGATCGGGTTGCGATCGAAAAAATTCGTCACCGACAACCATTCATCGAAACCAAACGCGCCCGGATGATGGGAGTCCTCCTTGAAGATTGGGGCGCCGGGGCCTCGCAATCCGTTCAGGTGCCATTTGCCAAAATGCGCGGTGGCGTAACCGGCGTTTTTCATCGCTTGGCCAAGCGTCTTCTCCTGTTGTCGCAGCGCGTAGCCGTGGTCGAACACGCCGGTGCGGTCGTGGGTGCGCCCGGTTAGGACCGTGGCGCGGGTGGGGGAACACACCGGGCCTCCAGCATAAAACCGTTCAAAGCGGAGGCCATTCGCAGCCATCGCATCGAGGTGGGGAGTCTTGAGCGCGGGATGATTTCGGAAACCGGTTTGCCCCCAGCCCTGATCATCAGCCATCACCAACACGATATTCGGTTTTGCCGCGATCAGGCCAAGCGACGATGCGGCCAATATTGCAATAGTGAAGAATTGCTTGAACATCCCCGGCATCCTGCTGTGAAGCCGTTGAAAAATCCAGCCCGCTTGGCCAAGCGCTTGGCCAAGTGCTATTTCGTCAGTTTGGGTGGGTGGTTTTGTGGGCCGTCTTGATACAGGATGCCTCGGGTCTTGGTTTTGAGCCGGTACACTTTGTCGAAGCAGGTGATGTGCATGTACTCCAGATTTTGGCCGGCGAAGGTAACACTGGTCATCCCTTTGATGTCCGGCGGACCGGGAATGACGCCGCTGATTCGTCCTGCCGGGTCGAAGTATTGGACACCCAATTCGGTGGCGACATAATAACGCCCGTAGGCGTCCGTAATCATGCCGTCGCCTTTGCAGGACGGCTGAAAGTTCGGGAGGATATCGCGCTTTGTTGGATCCGGTTTGCGGCGCATAGTCATGTACGGTTGTTTGTATTTGAGAGTGCCATCCGGTTCGATTCGAAAAGCCCAACAGTGTTTTCCTCGGAAATCCGAGACGACAAGTGTCCCTTGGTCGGGTGAAAGACAGATGCCGTTGGGACCAGTTATGCCCTGATCGGCTATTTTTATCTCACCGGTTTTTGTATTGATAAACGTCACCTGTTTTTTCGGAGTCTCGGTGAAATAAAGATAGCCCTTGTGTGTGACAACGAGATCGTTTGGGCGGACATCTTTCGCCAGCACTTTCATCTCGCTGGACTTGGGATCGATGACAACGACTTCACCGGCCTTGGCTCGACAGGCGTACAGTTTGCCGTCTGGGCCAAACTTCATTCCACTGATTCCGGTGGCACCTTCGAGGTAAAGATGCACCTTGCCCGGGGGGGCGACCTTTAGCAGGCCGAGGTCGCTTCGCATATCGGAGAAATAAAAGTTCCCTTCACCGTCTGCCGTGGGTGCATCAGTGAACCCGTTGTGATTGGATACCAATTGCCAGTCTTCACCGGGTATCAACACCTGTGACAAAGGCATGTCCTGAGCGGTGGCAAGGTTTGCCAGGAAAAATCCAAACAAGGTGGTCGTTAATTTTTTCATTGTTGATCCCATTAATTTTGATGATCTGCCCATAGCCAGCGCAGGGCTTCAGGGAGGAGGGTGCCGCCGTGGCGGAGATTGTGTTTACCTTTGCCGAATACGAAGCGGTAGTCCCAGTTCATATGCTTGAGAGCGGCGGCCATCTGAAGGTTGCCCAACGGCCAATCCCCGTGGGAGTTGTTTAAATCGTTTTCGCCGCCCTCGAGGAAGACCCGGATTGGCTTGGGCGCAGTCTTGCGAATCCAGCTTGGGTAGATGTTGCCACCGCGAATGTTGGTGAAGCTGCCGATCATGCTGTAGACCTTGCTGAAGGCATCGGGGCGTTCCCAGGCGGCTGTGAAGGCGCAGATGCCGCCGCTGCTCGCTCCGCAGATGGCGCGATCTTCCGCTTTTGTCGAGAGGTTGTATTTCTTGCCAACCGCAGGGAGGAGTTCCTCCAGTAAAAATCGCGCGTACTGGTCGCCTAGTGAGTCGTACTCGTAACTGCGGTTGTTTGCCTGCCAACGATTCTCGGGAAACTCGTCGCCGCGGTGGCCGGGGTTGACGAAGATGCCGATGGTCACGGGCATCTCTCCCTTGTGGATGAGATTATCAAACACAATTGTTGCACGGACATCCCCGTCCTCTTTTAAGTAGGCGTGGCCGTCCTGAAAAATCATCACGCAAGCCGGCGTGTCGGCATTGTACTGGGCCGGCACGTAGACGTGGTATTCGCGCTTGGTTCCCTCGAAGATTTTGCTCTCGTGAATGTGCTTTGAGATCTTGCCTCTTGGGGCGGCATCCTGCCGTTTCGAGTCGGCAGTGAATGGGTAGTCGGGAATATCCGGTGCTAACGGGTCGAATTTCTGTGTGGGGGAAGGATCTGCATAAATCCATTTGGCAGAGTCGGGAAAAATTGCTCCTCCATGCCGACCACTATGGCCGCCATACCCCCAGACGACCTTGTGGTCGTAGCCCTTGAATTCCAGTGCCTTGGCCACCTGTTTGTTTGAGAGCGGCCAATGGCCGTGCAGGTTGTCGAGGTCGCGCCGACCTTCCTGTAGCAGGATGCGAATGTCCTTCTTTTCTGTTTTGCGGATTAGCGCCGGATACACGAAACCACCGCGGATGTTGGTGAAGCTTCCGATGTGGCTAATGACGCCTCCAAAAAAATCCGGACGAAACCAAGCTGCGGTAAAAGCAGCGATTCCCCCGGAGCTGTTGCCACAAATCGCACGGCCGGAAGGTTCGCTGGTAAGTTTCAAATCATGCTCAGCGACAACGTGGGGGAGGAGTTCCTCGATGATGAAATTCGCGTATTGGCCATCCACTGTATCGTATTCGAACGCGCGATTTTTTCGCACTTGATTGCCTGGTTCCGCAGGGGGAATGACGCCGGGGTTGACGAAAAGTCCCACTGTCACTGGAAGTTCGCCACGATGGATCAGGTTGTCGAACACGATCGGCACGCGGGTATGACCGTTCTCGCGCACGAACCCACCCCCGTCCTGAAACACCATCAGGTTGGCTGGCTGCGTTCCGT
>WTHH01000137.1 GCA_011523195.1 Verrucomicrobiales bacterium | reverse complement strand
AGATGGGCGAATGGATCTGGTTGTTGGTCAAAATTCGGAAGCAACTAAATTATATTTAAACAAGCAGGGAACGCCGGGACTTCGGGTAAAGTTGAATGGATCAATTCAAAATCCCGACGCGATCGGTTCCATTGTCACCGCTTCAAATCTCACGAGGGAGATTCAGTCCGGATCCGGATACTGGACGCATAATAGTACGCGCCTGGTATTCTCTCAAGAAAAGCCGATTGGCGATATTCATGTCACTTGGCCAAGTGGTAAACGAATGAGTTACAGCGTCCCTCCCAACGCCAGATCTGTTCAGTTGAATCGTGATGGAACATTGCAGCACACCAAATGATTCGACTCTGCACCATTATTGTTTTGTTCAACTTCAGCCTGCCTGTCGAGGCTCTTGGCCAATCGCTCGAATGGCAGGATCTTGGCTCGCATCGCTTGGCCAAGCTGAAGATCCGCAAAAGCGATAAGGATGGTTTTGCATTACTAGCCAACAACAAAACAGGCCTGTTGTTCGCCAACAAGTTGTCGAGAATGCTGGTGGCGCGAAACCGAAATTTGGCCAATGGATCCGGTGTGGCGCTTGGCGATATAAATGGAGACGGTCTAGCGGATGTATATTTCTGTGGCCTTCAAACGGACAACAAGCTATTTCGAAACTTGGGAGACTGGAAGTTTGAGGACGTGACACAGGACTCCGGGGTCGCTTGTCCAAGGCAGTACTCGACCGGGGCATTGATTGAAGACATCGACGGGGATGGCGACAACGACCTTCTTGTGACCGGCTTGGCCAAGGGAACCCGGTTGTTTCTCAATGATGGAAATGGGCGGTTCACGGAAGATCCAAACTCAGGACTCTTTCCGAAACTTGGAGCCACATCGATGGCCATTGCCGATTATGATCTCGATGGGGACTTGGATTTGTACGTTGCGAATTATCGAACTACGAATCACAAGGATCGCCCTCCGGGAGTCAACGTATCCGTTACGCAAGAGGGCGGTAAAATTGTGGTCTCGCCATCGAGTCGTTTCACATATCTTAAAACCTCGCGGACTGATGGCGTAAACATAGTCGAATTGGGAGAGCCTGATTTTCTATATGAAAATCTTGGCGGTGGAAAGTTTAAGCCGGTTGTCTGGACAAAAGGGGCCTTTCTTGATGCCGACGGCAGGCCATTGGCCAAGACTCCGCTCGATTGGGGGCTCAGTGTTGCCATGCGTGATTTCAACGATGACCAACTCCCCGATATCTACGTTTGCAATGATTACTTTTATTCCGTGGATAAATTCTGGATTAACCAGGGGAACGGCACCTTTAAACTTGCCGATCATCAGGTTGTTCGCAATTACAGCATGTCGTCTATGTCTGTTGACTGTGCCGATATTAATCTGGATGGCTACAACGACTACTTTGTCGCGGACATGCTCTCCCGGCGGATGAGCCTTCGAAAAACTCAACGCGCCAACGTGTTGAGTCCGGATATTCAATTGCCAATCTCACAATTATCGTATCAACCCGAATTTCCGCGCAATACTCTGCAATTGGGAAGAGGGGATGGGTCCTATGTTGAGATTGCCCAGTTGGCCGGACTGGATGCCAGCGAGTGGACGTGGGGTAGTCGTTTTCTGGATGTTGATTTGGATGGGTATCAGGACTTGATCCTTACCACCGGAAATGAGGCGGATGTGCTCGATGCTGATATGCTTAGGGTTGTAGCACAATCCCCAACAACTCGTGATGCACACATTCGGAATATGATGAATTTCCCCCGACTTGAATCGCAAAACCTAATCTTTCACAACAACGGTGACCTCACTTTTACGGATCGCAGTGTTGCATACGGTTTTGGTCAGGAGAGTATTTCACACGGCATGGCGGCTGCAGATTTGGATAATGATGGAGATTTGGATTTGGTAATTAACAATCTAAATGAATCGGCTTATATATTCAAAAATATCGGTGATGCAAATCGTGTGTCTGTGCGATTGAGGGGAATCAGTCCAAACACCCACGCAGTCGGCTCCATGGTGGAGCTGAAAAGTGCATTGGGCGTACAGAGGCGTGACGTGATATCCGGCGGTCGGTATTTATCCGGAGATCAGCCACAATGCGTATTCGCTGTCCCAAAAAATTCTTCCACCGTATCCATTCAGGTTCGATGGCCGGATGGGCACACGACAACACTTGAAAATATACCGATCAACTCAATGGTCGAAGTGGTGCGGGAGAAAAGCGAGATTGAACGGCTAAATGTTAAGCCCCCCCGGGTGAATCCTATGTTTGTTGAGGCTACTCTCCCTTCTTCATTTGCCCATGAAGAAAATTCGTTTGATGACTTCAGTGCTCGCCCATTGCTCCCACTACGTGAATCGACAATGGGCCCCGGCCTAGCCGCTGCAGACTTGGATGGTGATTTTATTGACGAGCTACTATTAGGGGCAGGTAAAGGCGGTTCATTGAAGGGCATCAAGTGGCTACCTGAAAACCCAGCCGAGTTTGCCCTAATGCCCTGGTCGGGCGATCAGAAAGTAATCCGGGATGTGCATTCAATACTGGTGCTTCCCAAGGGGCAGGGTGAATGGGAGGCATTGATTGCACAATCGAACCTAGAAGACGGACTTGCGGTTGGGAATTCGCTGATCCAAATTCAGGGAGGAATTTGGAAGGGTGTTGCCGATTCAGGTGTTTTTGGTGTCGGCCCGATGGCAATGGCTGACGTTGACGCAGATGGCGATCTCGACCTGTTCATTGGTGGCATTGGGAATCATGGCGATTCGTTTTCGGAGGTGTCTTCTTACCTAATGCTTAACGTGAACGGGCAGTTCGAAGTATCGTCGAGTAGTGGTGTCTTCAAAAATATTGGTTCTACAACGGGTGTTGTTTTTTCCGATGTGGACAACGATCTCGATCCGGATTTGTTGTTATCTAGGCGTTGGAGTTCTCCATTGTTGTTCATAAATGAAGGGGGAAAGTTTTCAGACCGCTCAACAGAATGGGGCATGGCCGGTTTGAACGGCTTGTGGAACGGGGTGGTAACTGGAGATTTTAATGCTGACGGGAAAATGGATTTTGTGATGTCCAATATGGGACGTAACAGTAAATACACACGGTATTTAGACGATGAAGTTTGGCTCCATGTTGCCGACTACAATGGAGACGGGATAGCGGAGGGGGTTGAATCCGTAGTTGATCCCTACTTGGCCAAGCGCGTCCCCATGCGTGACCTTGATACCCTGGCTAAGGTTATGCCTTGGATTCATGACATGTACCCCACTTATCGTGCCTATAGCCAAGCGGCCATCGAATCATTGTTGGCACCGCTTGAAGCCCCTCCCAGACTGCTCAAGCTAAACATACTCGACACCTCTCTCTTTTTGAATCAAGGCAACACATTCATACGCAAACCATTGCCTGTTGAGTGCCTGGTTGTACCTGCCCTGGGTTGTTCGGTTGCCGACTTCAACGGAGACGGGGTTGAGGATTTGTATTTGGCTCAGAATTTTTTTGATGTTGAACCGGAATCGTCCCGATTTGATGCTGGGTGTGGCTTGGTTATGCTGGGTGACGGTGAAGGAGGGTTTCGCGTATTGAGTCGTTCCCACTCAGGCTTGATTGCGCTTGGCCAAGCACGCAGTAGCGTGGTTTCCGATCTAAACGGAGATGGCAGGGTTGATATAGCCACAGCGCAAAACAACGAACAGGCTAAGGTGCATCTCAATCAAACTGGCCAAGTGGGAGTCAGAGTTATTTTACTGGGAAAAGGGAAAAATCCCGCAGTGGTGGGAGCCTCGATCATACCTATTGTAGACGACAAACAAGGGCCAAAACGAGAGATTAACTTGGGCTCGGGATACCTGTCACAGGATGGGCGGGCTTTAGTCTTCGCTACTCGCGGTGAAGAGGCGACGCTACTTGTCAACTGGCCTGGCTCTGGCTCGGGCAATTATAAAATCCCAAAGGGGGCAAAAACCGTTACCATCACTGAAGACAATGGAGTTCGTGTTGTTCAATAGAATCCAGTTCACCTGGTTCGTTGCCATCACGTGCGCCATGGTTTCATCAGCGTATTCGGAATCAGGGTTAGATAAAGATACATCGCATCGATGGGAGAAGTTTGCAGACGCAGGAAATCTGTCTTCTGGCTTTACCCGGCTTTCCCGAGAATCAACGGGATTGTTTTTCGAGAATTCATTGGATACCACGAAGTCGCTACTAAACCAAGTTTACCTTAATGGATCCGGCGTTGCGCTTGGGGATGTTGATGGAGATGGGCTTTGCGATATTTACTTGTGCGGGTTGGATTCTTCCAATCACCTTTATTTAAATCAGGGGAATTGGGGCTTCAGGGAGGCCGCAAAGAAATATGGTGTTGATTGCCCAGAATCAGATTCAAACGGAGCCTGCCTTGTCGACTTGGATGGAGACGGTGATTTGGACTTAATTGTAAATAGCGTTCATGGAGCGACCCGGCTTTACCGAAATGACGGGACTGGCTTTAGTCGGGCAACTGACAAAGCGTTCGATTCGATTGTGCGGGGGGGAACATCGATTGCCGTGGCCGATGTGAACGGGGACAACCTGTTGGATATTTATATTTGCCATTACCGGGATAAGACACTCATGGATATGCCAAACACACATTTCAAATTCAAAAATGTAGGCAGAAAAAAAATCATATCCAGTGTAAACGACATCCCTGTGAAAGGGTCGGCTTTTGAAAATCGTTTTCGAGTAAATTCCAGGGGAGGGATTGAGGAAAATGGCCTTCCAGATTTTCTTTATATAAACAAAGGCAACTTTTCGTTCGAACGCTGCGAAATCAATGGTGAACGATTTAGGGATTCTATTGGGAATCCACTTGATGGCTCATTATTTGAGTGGGGACTGGCGGCAATGTTTCGTGACATTAATCGCGACGGTCGACCTGACTTATTCGTGTGCAATGACTTCGATTCAGAGGATCGCCTGTGGCTAAATATCGGGAACGGAATTTTTCGACTCGCACCAACCTATGCCATGAGAAAATCCAGTATGTTTTCCATGGGAATCGATTTCGCTGATTTAGACCGGGATGGGCTGGATGACTTTTTCATTCTGGATATGCTGAACCGAAATCGTGAGATTAGGATGAATCAAATGTTGCCACGCGTTCGCTACAATCCAATACCGGGTGAGTATCTGAATCGACCGCAGTACATGCGAAACACAATGTTCCTAAACCGGGGTGAGGGCGTATATTCAGAGGTGGCGAATCTAATGGGGGTTGCCGCTTCAGATTGGTCGTGGTGCCCCTTGTTCATCGATGTCGATTTGGATGGTTACGAGGATTTATTAATCACAAACGGTGTTGAACGGAATGCCCGACATTTGGACACAATCTTAAAGTTAAAACAAAACCGGGAATCAACTGACATGACTAACCGGGAAATTTTACTAGCTCGAAAAATATTTCCGTCTCAACGAACTGAAAATATTGCGTTTAAAAATTTAGCTGGTCGGCAGTTCGCTGAAAATGGGGCAAACTGGGGATTTCATGCGAATGACATTTCCCATGGCATGGCCGCGGGAGATTTGGACGGAGACGGGGATCTTGATGTTGTGGTTAATAATTTGAATGCACCTGTTGGGGTCTATCGGAATAACTCATCTCGTCCCCGGTTGTTGGTTCGCCTTAAAGGCCCAAACAATAACACGCAGGGCATTGGAGCGAGGGTCGAGGTGAAACACGGAGAGTTTGTTCAATCTCAGGAGGTAATCGCCGGGGGGCGATATCTTTCCTCAGATGATCCAGCCAGAATGTTTTCGATGGTTAATGGGGCGGCTCAATTGACCGTTACGTGGCCTGACCTGAAAGTGAGTGTCATCGATAATATCGAACCCAATCGTCTCTATATAGTCGATTATCGAGGTGCAAAAGAAAGTCCTCCCGATAAATCCCGCACAAAACCGATGTTTTCCGCTACTCGAGTTAGCGGCGCTCGAGCACACAAGGAGAGTTTGGCAAAGGATGACCAACCTCTATTACCATGGGCGCTAGGTCAGGCTGGGCCGGGTGTGGCCTGGGGTGATTTTGACCGCGATGGATGGGAAGACATGGCTATTGCCGACGGACGTGGCGGCTCAGTTTCATTTATCAAAAATAAGGATGGATCAGGTTGGGCAGCTTTACAAAGTAAGCTGAAAACGCAAAATCCCAGAGATGGAATGGGCGTGTTAATTTCACAGGGCACTGTGATTCAATCATTTTCGAATCAAGAAGATGGCCTGGCGTTTGGAGATATGATCACCCTTGGTCAAGTCACAGAGGGGACACAACAAAAACTGGCGGCCAAGGCCGGTAGCGCCGGGCACATTGGCAAAGCGGATGTCGACGGCGATGGAGACTTGGACTTGTTCGTGGCTGGCCGGTCGTTACCGGGTAAATACGCGGGTAAGGCTGATTCTTGGATTTATCTCAACGAGAACGGCAAATTCACCCAAAGCAAAACTTGGTCGAGTGCATTCATGGCATTGGGAGCGACATCTGCCGCAGTGTTTGCACCGGTTGACTCAGATCACAAACCGGATCTGATTTTGGCCTGCGAATGGGGTGCTCCAAAAATATTCATTAACAACGGCGCCGGTTTTGTAGATCGTTCTAACCAATACGGCATCGACAAATCCACTGGATTATGGAGAGGAATTGATGTGGGCGATTTCAACAACGACGGGCTCATCGATTTTGTGGCTACCAACAGAGGTTTAAACTCCTCTTACGTGGCGAATACGGCACAGCCGCTGGTAGTCTATCACGGAGATTTCAATCAGGACGGCGTCTGGGATTTCATCGAGACCGAATATGGGGAAAACGGACAACTTTACCCTCGTCGTCATTTGTCCACCATGGCGGCCGCCATGCCATGGCTAACGGAGCGATTGCAAAATTATGGGCAGTACTCCAAGACTTCACTATTCAATCTATTCGCCTCGACATTCAAAACGCAGATGAAACGCATCGAGATTAGAACCCTCGAATCCACTGTTTTCATTCAAAATGGAGGTCGATTCCAGCCGAAATCACTTCCGATTAAGGCTCAATTTAGTAGTGCCTTCTGCCCGGTGGTTGCTGATTTTAACAACGACGGTTCTGAAGACATTTTCATTAGCCAAAATGAATTTACCGTGCACCCGGAAGAATCCCGTGAAGATGCCGGGCTTGGTTTATTGATTTTGGGCGATGGGAAAGGGAGTTTTCGCGCATTAAGTATTTCGGAGAGTGGTTTGGTTGTCCCCGGGGAAGGCAGGGGGGCGGCAACAGCAGATTTTGATCATGACGGGCGTACGGATCTGCTTGTTGCCCAAAACGGATCAACGCCTCGACTTTTTAAGAACCAGACCAAGCGCAAAGGGTTAAGGGTGGTCTTGCGAGGGGGTGAACAAAATCTAGAAGGTGTCGGTGCAACTTTGAGGTTAGAATTAGGAAAAGATCTGGGGGCCAAGCCAATTGTGCGGTTAGCATCCGGATACCTTTCCCAGCATGCCCCGACTCAAGATCTTGGAAATAATGAAAAATCGACCGGGCTAATTGGCTCTTGTCCAAGCGATGGCAAAGCGGCGCTTTTTAAATTAAAAGC